>JAAEEQ010000091.1 GCA_013415665.1 Methanomicrobiales archaeon | reverse complement strand
AGCTTGGCGGCCGGACCCCGCTCGAATACGCAGACACCCCGAACATGGACAGTATCGCGCGGAACGGACGGACCGGCATCCTGCAAACCGTGCCGGATGGATGCGAACCGGGCAGCGATATCGCGAACCTCGCCGTGCTCGGCTACGACCCGCGCACCTACTACACGGGCAGGGGGCCCCTTGAAGCGGCCAGCATGGGCATCGACCTCGCGCCCGGGGAGCTTGCCTACCGGTGCAACCTGGTGACGGTTGCGGACGGGATCATGGAGGACTTCTCCGCCGGGCATATCTCCAGCGCCGAAAGCGCCCGCCTGTTCGCCGATCTCGATGCCGCTATCGGCGAGGCGGCCCTCTACCCCGGGATCAGCTACCGGAACCTGCTTGTCCTTGCCGGCGCCGGCGCCGAGACCACGCCGCCCCATGATATCGTCGGGCAGCCCGTGGACGGGTACCTGCCCCGCGGCCCCGATGCGCCCGCGCTGCTGCGCTGCATGGCAGCGTCCCGGCAGGTCTGTGCGGACCATCCCGTCAACCGCGAACGGATCCGTTCGGGAAAACGTCCCGCAACGCAGATCTGGCCCTGGAGCGGCGGCAAAAAACCGGCGCTTCCGCTCTTTTCAGCGCGCTATGGCGTTTCCGGCGGGATGATCTCGGCGGTGGATCTCCTCAACGGCATCGCCCGGATCGCGGGCATGGAGGTCATCCGGGTGCCGGGAGCGACCGGGTACCTCGACACCGATTACGGGGCGAAAGCCCGCTACGCCCTCGATGCGCTCGACCGTCTCGATTTCGTGTACCTCCATGTCGAGGCGCCGGACGAGGCGGGGCATCTCGGGAGCATCGAGGAGAAGGTGAAAGCGATAGAACGGCTCGATGCGATGATCGGCACGATCCTCGACGGCATGGAAGGCATCGTCGCCGTCCTTCCCGACCACCCCACCCCCATCCGGCTCAAAACCCATACGGCCGATCCCGTCCCGTTCGCGGTGCTGGGGCTGGGGACCGACGGGTCCCGGGTCTATTCCGAGAAAGAGGCACGCAACGGATCGTTCGGCTGCATGGATGCGACGGCGTTCCTGCCGATGTTGATCGCTGCAGGCCGGCAGACGGACAGTGCCTGAAAAAGCGAACGGGCGGCATCAGTCCCCTGCATCATCACGGGAAATCAGTGGGGGTAACTTTCATCATCTGCCGCCCGGGTTCCCGCACCGGTGGCACCGGCCCTGCAGAGGTACTGGCGCGCCGGCATACAAATACCCTCGGGAAGCGGGGCACCCGCGGGCGGACAACTAATTAGTGGGAATGACCAATATCCATGCTGGTGTTATGGCCGAAAAGAAACATCTCACAATCGGGATAACGGTTAACCTCGAGCACTACGAAAACCTCCGCCTCGATGTGGAGGGGGACGTCGGGACGCAGGAGGACGTCGATGCGCTCGTCGCCTGTCTCGACGAGATACTGGGCAGGTTCGGCAGAAACGACCCCGAGACCGCAGAGCGGGTGGATGCCTACCGCCGCAGGGTGCTGGGCCGGACGGCCGCACCTGCAGCGCCCCCGGCACCCGCGGGGGCGGCACAGCCTCCCGTGCAGCCTCCCGAGCCGGCGCCGCCGGTTGCCGAACATCCCGTCATCGAGACGATCCACAACGGCGGGCCTGCGGAGGCGCTCTACCACACGCCCGCCGACGCGCCCTGTGTCGGCGAGGATGCCGACCATGCCGGTGAGCGGGTGACGCCGCCCTCGTGCGACGATCTGCATGACACCTGCAATGCCGCCGCATCCGTGCCGCAGCCCAAACCAAAAGAGGCACCCGCCGCCGATACGTTCGTCTGCAGCGCCTGCGGGACAGCGATCTCCAAAACGCAGGAGCAGCTCTCGCAGCTGTTCATGGGGCGGTCGCTCTGCAAGAAGTGCATGGACCTGAAGGAATAAGGGCGGGGTGAAAGTGAACGGCTGGCAGGTATATATATCCCGCAGGCGAGGTTGTGGGATATGAAACGGAATCTGCTGATGTGGGACGAAACGCTCTTTCGCGATCCCGAGGTCTTCGAGATCGACTTCGTCCCCGACCAGTTCGATTACCGTGACACCCAGCTCCGCGAGCTGGCGTTCCAGGTCCGCCCCGGCATCAGGGGCGGGCGCCCGCTCAACACCATCTGCCGCGGGCTGCCCGGCACGGGCAAGACGACCAGCATCAAAAAGATCTTTGCCGATATCGAGGAGTCGACGAAAAAGCTCGTCCCGGTCTATGTCAACTGCCAGAACGACAATACGAAATTCGCAATATTTTCCCAGATCTACAAAAAGCTCGCCGGGCACCTGCCTCCCGCCTCGGGGACCTCGTTCAAGCAGGTCTTCGACGCCATCGCCCGCATCCTGCTCCGCGACGAGACCGTGCTCGTTGTCTGCCTGGACGATGCAAATTACCTGCTCTATGAAAACGAGATCAACAAGGTCCTCTATACCCTGCTCCGGTCGCACGAGACCTATCCCGGCACCCGGATCGGCGTGATTACCGTCGTCAGCGACATGACCGTGGACCTGCTGCGGGCGGTGGATGCCCGCGTCGCCTCGGTCTTCCGGCCGACCGAGATCTACTTCCCCCCCTACGATACCGGGGAAGTGCACCATATCCTGAAGGAGCGGGTGCTGCAGGGCCTGTACCCCGGCGTCCTTTCCGAGGAGATGCTGGACCTTGTGGTCGAGCAGACGATGAAAAGCGGCGATCTGCGGGTCGGGATCGATCTTTTGAAACGCGCAACGCTCTCCGCCGAACACGACGCCCGGCGGGCGATCGAACGCGAGGACATCTGCCGTGCCTACGAGATCTCGAAATACCTCCATCTGGTGTTCACCATCAAAACGCTCACCGCCGAAGAGAAGGTCCTTTTAAAAACCATCGCGGCAATGAGCGGCGGCGATCGCGAGATGACCGGCGGCGAGGTGCACCGGGCGGTGAAAGACGAAATGAAACTCGGGTATACCCGTTTTTACGAGATGGTCAAGAAGCTGGATGCGATGCGTCTGGTCAACCTGCACTACCGTGAAGGGCGGGGGCGGACGCGGCTGATCACGCTGCGGTACGATCCGGAGCGGGTGCTTGAGCATCTCGCGTAAAGCCCCGTTCCGGTTCGTTTGACAACTCTTATTAATGCCTGTCCACCATTCTGGTTTATCATTTGTCGAACAGAATAGGGGGAACCTTGCATGATCAGTGTTAATGAACTTGCTCTGGAAATTTTTGAGGATCTGGTCGATTATCCGGAAGAATTCAACGTTGCCTTCCACCAGCTGGACAACGGCGCCCGGATCATCGACTGCGGCGTATCGACACGGGGCGGATACCTTGCAGGAAAGCGCTTTACCGAGATCTGTATGGGAGGCCTCGGGGAGATCAATTTCCGCATGGGGCAGATCAGCAATATCCCGCTGCCCTTCATCGAAGTGAACACCGATTTCCCGTCCATCTCCTGCCTCGGCGCCCAGAAAGCCGGCTGGACGGTAAAGGTCGGCAACTTCTTCGCCATGGGCAGCGGCCCCGCACGGGCGCTTTCCCTGATGCCGAAACATACGTACGAGGTCATCGATTACGAGGACGAATCGGATTTCGCCGTTATCGCACTGGAAAGCGACACGCTGCCGAACGGCGAGGTCATGCAGCACATCGCCGACAAGTGCCACATCGAGGTCGAGAATGTCTCGGCGGTCGTCGCCCCGACGGCGTCGCAGGTCGGCTCGATACAGGTTGCGGGCCGCTGCGTCGAGACGGCGATCTACAAGCTCAACGAACTCGGCTTCGACACGAGAAAGATCATCTCCGCCATCGGCACCGCACCGCTGCCGCCGGTGAAGAAGGACTCCACCCGTGCGATGGGATGCACGAACGACGCCACCATCTACCACGGCCAGATCTACCTGACGATGAAGGCGCCCGAGATCGTCGATTACCTGGAAAAGATACCCTCGCTCAAGTCCTCGAGCTACGGAAAACCCTTCTACGACACGTTCAAGGCGGCGAACTTCGACTTCTACCAGATCGACACCGCGCTCTTTTCGCCCGCGGAAGTCATCATCAACGAACTGACCGAGGGTGTCGTCTATCATGTCGGCGCCGTCAACCCCGAAGTCACCCTCCAGTCCTTCGGGCTGCTGTAGGCAGAACCATCAGTAACGGGAGCGGATATGCTCCCCCTTTTTCGCAGGCCGGGGCCTGCACGAAACACATTTTTTTAAAAAAAGAGATTATTCGGTTTTCATCCGGACAACGAGCACGACGGCAAGCAGGCCGGCAAGCATCGCTGCCGGCACGAAGGCCGTGGGGAACTCGGGGGCCGGGATGGGGTCCTGCGTTGCGTCCACCCGGATATACGCAGTGCCACAATCGTAGGGGTTCTGAATGATTTCGACGGCAATCGAGTGGCTGCCGGGCGGCAGTACGAACGTGCCCGAGCTGTAGATGCCACTCGCGAGGGCTCCATCAGGATCGCTAGAGTATCCCGACAGGCCCACCGGAACCACCGGGGTTGTGCCGATTGACACGCCATTGTCGTAGAGTTCGAACTGGTCACCGGTCATAAACGAGTCGGTTATCGTCACAACCGTCCACCCGGTGCTCGTGTAGGTGAACGGGTTCTCAGAGGCCCAGGTGGGCGTCCCGGCTCCCCAGTTGACCTGGTACTAGGGGCCGTCGATCGTCATTTCAGGGTCGATTCCCAGGATGGCCGGGCCGTTGTCGCCGGCGCTGGCCCCCGTCACAAGGAGGCCGAATAACAGGATAATGCCAAGAATTCGTTTCATCGCTTGTTGCACCTCTCCAAAGGATACATCAGTATCATTCCCCAAAGCAGCTGCAGGAGATCCCGCCGCGACACTCGAAGAATAATAATCTCGCATTTTCCGGCTTATTAATAGCTATGCACGCCGCATTCGGCTTCGATTCTGATTATCGCTATAAAAAACGCTGAATATATCTCAGACAGCGCCCCGGTTGCCGGTTGAAGCGAAGGGTGGAGAATGATGGCAGCGGCCGGAACGGTGCCGGCAAAACAACAGAGATATATGGTGCAAGGTGCAAGAATACACGCTGTTTCCGGGCTTGTGGTCTAGCTGGTCATGACGTCGCCCTTACACGGCGAAGATCTCCGGTTCGAATCCGGACAGGCCCATCGCGGCACCGGTGCCGCCCGTCACCTGTTTTCTTTCTTCTTTCAGTCGTATTCGCAAAAATCATCCCACTGTACAACGCGCACGCGCCCCTCATCGATCGCCCCGCATGCCGGGCACCGGAGCGGCCCCGGGGGCCCCGCACAGCAGCAGGAAGGGCGGGGAGCGAGCAGCATTTCGTGCCCGCAGTGCCGGCATCGCCAGGTATTCTGCATACGGCAGTATCGGACGTTGCAGCCAAAAAGATGCCGGAAAATGGCCCCGGCGGGCAGTGATACACACAAGCGCCTTGCATATATTGATTATTCGCCGTTTTCGACCAATCAGGTAGCCATAAGCGCGTGCATTCCGGAACAGCATTCCCCTCCCCAGCGCAGCCCGTACGGGCGGATCCGGATAGTATCCGGTATTATAACACGGGATTTCTCATGCAGGGTTCTCCGGTGCGGCCGTTTTGGCGGGGTGATGGTGTGATGAGCGGATGCACATGCAGAACAGTCCGGCACGTCTCGCAGATACAACGTGCCGATCAACGTATGGGGGGAGAAAACCCGGCGTTCCGGGCTTATTTGCTTGTTATTGCAGCAGTTCTGCTCCTGCTGGCAGCCCCGGTTTCGGGGCTCGTGAACTTTGCCGCCGATACGACATCCGGCGAGGCGCCGCTGACCGTGCAGTTTACCGATTTATCAGCCGTACCGACGCCGGCGACCTATGCATGGGATGTTGACGGCGATGAAACCGCGGACCTTTTTGACCGGAATCCCTCGTGGACCTATGCACTTCCCGGCACCTACAACGTCGCCCTGACCGTCACCGATGCGACGGGATACCCCGACCAGCTCTGGCAGTTCGACTATATCACCGTCCACCCGCCCACGTGCGACGCGGTCCTCATCACGGTCGGCAGCGGCCTGACGGATGCCGAGGGCACCATCCTCGGCGTTCTCTCAAGGCAGGGATACAGCATTGCGACGCTCCCGGCCGTCTACGCGACACGGGATGCGCTTGCCCAGTTCCCGGTCGTCATCATTGCCGGGTACACCCAGTTCCTGTCGTCCGGCCTGGTCTCCGAGGCCATTGCCGACGGCACGGATGTGGTACTGCTCGGTGACGCTGCCCTTATT
>JAAEEQ010000090.1 GCA_013415665.1 Methanomicrobiales archaeon | reverse complement strand
CCAGAAGAATCCGGATCACGACGACACTCCCGAGAAGGATCAGTTCATCCTGCGTCGGTGCGATCAGCGTCGTGAGAATATCCGATGCGATGAAAAATTCGAGCCCGAATACGATTTTATTGGTGAATCCTATCCTGATATCCGTATAGGTGATGGGCTGCCGCAGAATCTCGCGCTGCCCCATCCGCACCGCTGCCTCAATCCCGCCGTATATCGTAATGGCTGCACCGACATACCCGAAGAACATCGCCGCGTACTGAATGACCGCCTCGGCGAGCATACCAGTGCATGGGTGCGGGCGGCAAAATACGTTGCGCTGTCGTTACGAGCGCAAAAAAAGAGGGTGGTTTATGCAAGTGCTGCGAGGCCGTCGAGGTCGATGCCCGTGTTGAAGACGGTCAGGTACGACTGCTGTCCGTTTTCAAGGTTGATCCAGACGATAAAACGGTCTTTGACGGCGATAGTCTGGGTGTAGACGTTCTCCATTTTGTCATGGAATTCCCATGCCGGGTATCCCTGCACGGTGGTGCTCTTCCATGAGACTTCGGGGGTGTCAACTTCGACATACGATTCCCAGGCCTGCAGGTACCCGACATCAAGGCCTGCGGTATCCTGGATGACGATATCCACGACAATATCTTCATTGGTCTTTTGCGTGTAGATGCGCTGTGCAAAGCTCCATTCACCATCTGCCGAGGACATGCTCATGCCTGCCGGATCTTCGGAAACCCAGTTCGAGGTGGGTGTCGGGAAGAACCGGTACAGTTCGGTATAGTGAACGGCCTTGCCGACGGCTGCGGGTGCGGATGTCGCAGTAGGTGCGGACGTCTGGGTTGCCGCCGGTGTCGGGGTTGCCTCAGGGGCGGAATCTCCCGAACAGCCGCACACCATGCAGAATCCTGCAAGAACGATCAGAATAAGGGCGCTCACGCCCAGAGTGCGGAAATTTGCTCTCATCATCAATTCACTCCACTGGAGTGTCATGATATGTCGATATTTATTCCTTTCTCTCCACCTTCAGGTATTTTTTCGCGGCGTGCCATGCAGCGGGGCCCAAAAACGCATTTTCGGCGTGAGAAAACGAATGTATAAATATTCCCGGCAACATTTTTCCATTGGCAATGAATAAAAACGCCCCGCAGAACGGGAAAAATCCCCGGGAAACGCTTGTACCCGGATTTCGGCTCACACCACTCAGGATAGCCGCGATTTATGCGTTTTTCAGTGCACTCTGGTTCCTTTTTTCCACGTGGATTGTTTTCAGGACGTTCGACGACCCGGCAATGATGCAGTCACTCCAGAACCTCAATGCCCTGGTCTTCATCATCTTCACCGCATGGCTGGTCTTTTTCCTGACCAACAGCTATGCAAAGGAAACCCGGGCGTCGCAGCAGGCGCTTTCCGAATCCGAACACCTCTACCACTCGACGATCGATACTCTGCACCAGGGAATCGTGGTGGTTCACCCGGATCTCCGGGTGGCCATGTGCAATACGGTCTTTGCCGGGTGGACCGGATGTTCCCCCGGAGGCGATGTTGTGCTCCCGGACCTCCTTCCCGGCTGGCCCGCGTCAGCGTGGGACGAGTACCGGGCCCTGTTCAACGGGGCGGGCATTGTGACGGGAGAAGCGTCGGTACAGGCGGGATCCCGGACCATCCCCGTGCAGTGCCTGAAAATCCCCATTGTCGAAAAAGATGAGATCCGCATGGCGCTCACCGTGCTCCGGGATATTTCCGGCGAAAAACGGCTTGAAAATATCAAACGGGAGATGTTTATGGAGATTGAACAGAGCACGCTTGGCTTTGCCCGCCTCAGCGACCAGATCAGGAACCCCCTGCAGGTGATCCTTGCCCTGACATGCCTTCACGAGTCCCCCGAACACGCCACGATCGCCGAGCAGGTCAGGGAAATCGACCGGATCATCCAGCAGCTTGATCAGGGATGGGTCACCTCGGATACGATCCGGGCATTTCTCCGGCGGCATTACGGGGAGGACTCCCTCCTCTCGCATCCATAGCCGGGGCATACGTATTTTTTTTCACCCGCCGATATACCCGTATGAGCGGGAAGCGTCTCTTCCGGTATTATCCCGAGGACTTTACCGAACCTCCGGTCACGGTCCGGCACATGGATCTGGTGTTCGACGTTTTTGACGAGCATACGACGGTCACCTCCCGTCTCCATGCCGAAACACGGGACACGCCGCTTTCGGTGCTTCGCCTCAACGCGAAAAACCTCGTTATCGAACAGGTAGGTTCCGACCGGGGCAGGGTGGCCCATGCGTACGACGAGGGCCAAAGCATCCTTTCAGTATCCTTTGATCCGCCCATCCCTCCCCGTACCGCCTTTTCGATCGATACGGTGACCGTCTGCCGCCCGTCGACGCATGTCCTCGAAGGGCTCTACTACGACGAAACCCCTGCCGGCGCCCCGCCGACGCAGATTACGCAGTGCCAGCAGTGGGGGTTCCAGCGGATCGTGCCCTGCATCGACGACATGACGGCGAAATGCACGTACCGGACGACGATCATCGCCGACGACCGCTACACCAATCTCATATCGAACGGCGACATCGCTGTTCCCCGGCACCCGGCGGGCGGCGGCAGGGACGCCATCACCTACGACAACACCATCACCCCGATGGCGCCGTACCTCTTTTTCCTCGGCGTCGGCACCTATGCCACCTACTCGCGCCCGTTCGAGTACCCCGACGGGACCGCCTGTTCGCTCGAACTGCTCGTCCCTCCCGATGCGGATGCCGCTGCGGCGCGTATTGCCCTCGACGTGCTCGCGGACGCCATTCTCTGGGTGTACCTCTATACCGGCCCCGAATGCTACGAGAAACGGGACCTCCGGGGCCGGATGGCAGGGCTGTGCCGCGAACGGGACGCCGCGATAGCGGCGGGAAAGCCCCCGGATGCCATCAGCGCCATCCGGGCATCCCTTGCGGCGCTCTCATCACAGATCAGGCCCGGCTATGCCTACACCGGCACCGTCTACCGCGAGATCGGCATGCAGAACTCGGATTTCGGCGGCATGGAGAACGTCGGCAACACGACGATCTCGACCAACCGCATCATGCCCTTTGCCGCGATGACGGACCCGGCGTTCGAGTACATGGTGCGGGTCAAGGTCCACGAGTTCTATCACAACCTCAACGGGTCGGAGGTGACCGGCCAGAGCCCCTTTACGATATGGCTCAACGAGGCGGTGACGGTGCATATCGAGCACCAGTACCATGCCCATCTCTTCGGCGAGGCCTACTCCCGGCTCCAGACCGTGCTGACCCTGCTCTCCCCGGACGGCGGAACGCTCTCCTATGACCGCGGGGCCGGATCGCTTCCGATCGAACCGGCGGGGTTCAACGATCCCAACGACCTCATCACCGGCGTCACCTACGTCAAGGCGCCGGAATGCGTGCGGATGATCGAGACCCTGATCGGCAGGGAACGGTTTGCGCAGGGGCTTTCCCGCTACCACGAGCGGTACCGCCACGGGAACGCGACCCGGGAACAGTGGATCGAGGCCATGGAGGAGGTGTCCGGGGTGGAGCTTGCCGCGATGGCGGACACCTGGCTCAAACAGCGCGGCTATCCCGAACTTGAGGTGACGGCTGCCTATGACCGGGCAACCCGGTCCCTGGTGCTCCGGTGCGTCCAGCATGCGACCACCGGCGATGCCGTCTGGGAATTCCCGTTCTCCTGCGCCCTCTGCCGTGCCGACGGATCGGAGATCGCGTCCCGGACGGTCAGGATTGCGGGGCGTGATACGGAGATCCGCTTCGACGGCGTGGAGGAGCCCGCATTTCTCTCGTTGAACCGCGGTTATTCGTTCTACGGCACGGTGCGGCACGCGGCGACGGACGAAGCGCTCCGGCTGCAGCTCGCACACGACAGCGATCCCGTGGGCCGGTTCCTTGCCCTGCATGCCATCCTCGACCGGGAAAAGATGCGCCTTCTTGACACCCCCGGTGGGGCGGTGAGCCCCGGCGTGACGTCATGCATCATCGATCTTCTCTCCGATACGGAGCTGATGGCGATGGCGGGCGGGCAGTTCGTTGCCGTCTTCGAGTCGGTCGAAAACGAGGCGTACGCCCACCGGTACCGCGATCTCTATGCCGTGAAGCGTGCCCTCTGGCAGGCGGTCGCCGACCGGCACGGGCCGGAGCTCTGGTCCCTGTATGACCGGTATTCCGGCATGATAACTGACGGGAGCGGCGTTCGTGCCCGGCTGCATGACATCCCGTTCCGGCAGGTGCGCAATCTCTGCGTTGCCATGCTGGCAACGCTCGATACGCCCGCCGTGCACCGGCTGCTGGAGGAGCGTATCGGCACGTCCGTGAACGCGAGCGACCGCCTTTCCGCATTTGCCGCCTACCTGCCCTGCAGCGCACCCGGCCGTGCCGCGGTCATCGACCGGTTCGCGGGCGAGAGCAGCACCCACCCTGTTGCGTGGGAGACCTTCCTTGCCGCCATCGCCGGGTCGGGAAGCGGCGACACCCTCGATCTTGTCCGGAAAGCCGAGTCCCTGCCTGCATTCCGGATCGAGCAGGCGAACGACCAGCGTGCCCTGTACGGCGGGTTCGCCCGGAACCGCAAATTCTCGCTCCAGACCGAAGAAGGCCGGCAGTTCCTGCAGGAACGCCTCATCCGCCTTGCACGCGTCAACGAGTACACCACCGTCATTGCCCTGTCGGTCTTCGGGGCCCTCGATAAGATGGACCCGGAAGACCAGGTCCCGCTTGTCGGGGTGCTGGCGGACATGCTCACGGCGCTCGACGGAGGGACGCCTGCGGTCTGCAACACGATTCGCCGGCTGCTCATCGGAGCGCCGGGTGCCGTCGCCCGCTACGAAGCGGCGACCGGTAGGCGGCCTGCCGGGATCCCCGCCGGGTGAACCGGCGGCATACCGCCGGATCGCAGACAATATTTATGTATCAGGTAAAGAGATGGGAGTATATGCCGAAAACCGCAGAGGTAAAGGTGCCGCTGGATGTCCCGGCCGATGTCCGCGACACGTATATCGCCAATTATAATCTGATCACCCGGAACACCGGACGGCTGATGCTTTTTGCCGGGGACCAGAAACTCGAGCACCTCAACGACGACTTTTACGGTGACGACATTCACGGGGACGACGCCGATCCCGAACACCTCTTCAAAATCGCCAGCCAGTCCCGGATCGGGGTTTTTGCAACCCAGCTCGGCCTGATTGCCCGGTACGGGATGGACTACCCGGAGATTCCCTACCTGGTCAAGATCAACTCCAAGACGCACCTGGTCAAGACCGCCCAGAAGGACCCGTTCAGCACCGGCCTGTACAAGATGAAGCAGATCGTGCAGTTCCGCGAAGAGTCGGGCTTAAAGATCGCGGCGGTGGGGTACACCATCTACCTCGGCAGCGAATTCGAAGACGAGATGCTCGCCCAGGCGGCACAGGTCGTCCATAAAGCCCACAAGCACGGCCTCGTCACGGTGCTCTGGATCTACCCCCGGGGGACCGCGGTGAAGGACGAAAAAGACCCGCACCTGATCGCCGGCGCTGCCGGTGCGGCGGCGGTGCTGGGCAGCGATTTCGTCAAGGTGAACGCACCCAAAAAAGAAGGGGCGTCATCGGCGGCACTCCTTGTCGAAGCGACGAAAGCGGCCGGCCGCACCCGGGTCGTCTGCGCCGGGGGCTCCACGGTCGATGCGAAGAAGTTCCTGCAGCAGCTCTACGACCAGATCCACACCGGCGGCGCCGCAGGCAATGCGACGGGCAGGAACATCCACCAGAAGTCCCTTGCGGAAGCGGTTCGGATGTGCAACGCCATATCCGCCATCACGATGGATGATGCGACCGTCGAAGCGGCGCTCACGATCTACGCCGGAGAATAATTTTTCCAAAAATAGTATTTTTTCCGGATCAGAGTCCGGCGTACTCGATTGCCGCAAGGACGATCACGATCAGAACGGCAACCGCTGCGACCACGATCCGGGCGTCCAGCCGGAGCAGTTCCGGGATGGTATCCGCGGGAAATCTCCCCGCATTCAGCACCTTTTCCGACAGTGCCGGGTAGAGCGCAGCGAAGATGCCGGAACCGACAAGGATCCCGACGGCACCGCCGAAGAGGGCATCGAGCGCCCCCTGCCCGACGGCGCCGGCGACCGTCCCCGGGCAGTACCCGAGGACGCCGAACCCGAGCCCGAAGATCAGGCCGCCGATCACCGACGAGCCGATGGACCCGGACCGGACATGCAGCGTCACCATGCCCCGCCAGTACATCGCGTAGACGCCGATCATGCCCACCAGCACCGCGGCGAGCAT
>JAAEEQ010000089.1 GCA_013415665.1 Methanomicrobiales archaeon | reverse complement strand
CGGCGGCTTGCTACCTCGATGTCGGTTCTTTCCATCCTGGCTGTGCAGCAGCAGCCAAGGGTGAGGTTGTTCGCCTATTAAAGGGGATCGTGAGCTGGGTTTAGACCGTCGTGAGACAGGTCGGTTACTATCTATAAGGAGTGTCAGAAGTCTGAGGGTAAGACGGAAATAGTACGAGAGGAACTTTCCGTCGTCGCCACTAGTCGATCGGTTGTCCGACCGGGCAATGCCGAGCAGCCACGCGATAAGGGATAAAAGCTGAAAGCATCTAAGCTTGAAACCCGACCTGAAAAGAGCATCTAAGCTTGAAACCCGACCTGAAAAGAGACTTCGTCTGAGGACACGGATAAAAGATCCGTTTGATAGGCCCGGGATGTACGCACGAAGGTAACGACGTGTTCAGTCCGCGGGTACTAACGTCCAATGCCAGCTTAATACAACGTCCGCCGAATCCAGACGAAATCCAGTGTGCACACCAACCTACACAGGTCACCATAAGCCAAGGTGGCGGAGCGGCCACGCGGTCGCCTGCAGAGCGACTACACTCCGGTTCAAATCCGGACCTTGGCTTTCGAGAAGGTTGTTAAAAACCACTCGAGAGGGCTGCTAAAAACCGGCAGTCCCCGACCACATCACTGTAATAGCGGCCAGAGCAGCGGGGCCACACCCGGACCCATTCCGAACCCGGAAGTTAAGCCCGCTTACGTATCGTGCGGTACTGAGATACGCGAGTTCTCGGGAACCACGATGAGCTGCTATTACTCCTTTTCCTAATACTGATTATCACAAAGAGCTGACGGCTTTGCAGTATGGTTCAGGGATTCGCAGTCCCGTACCTTTGTCAATCCGGCCATCTCCGGCCGAATAGCATTCTGTTGTGAAAATATGCCCTTGAAGGCATTCGCTTTGTAAGGATCTCCTGCCGCAATCTCGCCTGTCCTGCGCGCATTCGTTCATCCCGTCGTTATATTCGCAGGCTGCTCCTGCAGGGCAGCGAATAAAAATCCTGATGCTAGGGCATATTCCTACCGTGCCTCCGCTCCTCACGGCAGGCCCTATTCCTGGAAGTACGTGGATACGTCACGCAGATCAGAGAGGGTTTTTCGATCCACGCTGGCGTCCTGGATAACGGCATCGTCGATAAAGAGGGGCACCTGTGCGCGGAGCGCGATAGCAATGCCGTCGCTCGGGCGGCAGTCGATTGCTTTTTCGGAACTGGTCCCGTTAAAGAGAAGTTTTGCGTAGAAAATACCGTTTTCGAGGGCATCGATATGCACTGACGAAAGCGTGATGCCGTAGTGCTCCATGAGTTCGATAAAAAGGTCGTGGGTCAGTGGACGCGAGGGAATCTCGCCGCGTATAGCCTGAAAAATGGAAATGGCTTCCCATAGGCCGATAAAAATAGGAATGCAGGATTCGGTATCAACATCGATGATAACCGTTGGTGCCGCTGCCTGATCCGTGACCATCACAAAAACACCCCGGACGGTGCATTCCCGGAGGTTCATGTGGCTGTCATTGATTTCGGGGGTGATAAGGTTTTGTACGGCGTTGGGTGTTATGCTGAATGAATCTGTGATCGGATCTGGTGAAGGCGCTCTTCCTGGAACCGGGCCACCATGGCGAGTTGCTGGACTGCCCGTGCGATATTCTGCCCGATAGGCCCTCGTTTTTGCGCATT
This sequence comes from Methanomicrobiales archaeon, assembly GCA_013415665.1. Classification (GTDB taxonomy): domain Archaea; phylum Halobacteriota; class Methanomicrobia; order Methanomicrobiales; family Methanomicrobiaceae; genus LKUD01. The sequence goes on along the minus strand of JAAEEQ010000089.1, from coordinate 5,502 downwards.
GTGAATGTCATAAAAGCCGGTTAAGGTATTCAAAAGCCCTTTGAGGACATCGACATTGTGAGCGAGCTCCGCGTATTCCTCGACAATCTCGCGATCAACACCGGATTGTTCGGCTTTAAGGATGTCGTTTAGAATACCGTCACGGCGGGAGAGGATGTACGTGATGGCTTCATTCAGCTGACGGTGCGTCGTGGGTTTCATGATGTAATCTTCGATAAGGCTGCCGTACTTGCTGACTTCATCGGGGGTGAGTTGCTTGGCAGTCAGCATGGCAACGGGGATGTCGCGTGTTGCAGGATTCTCTTTTATTTGCCTGAGCGTTTCCCATCCGTCCATTGGCTCCATCATGATATCCAGAAGAATCAGATCCGGTCGATCTTTTTCAAGAAGCCGCAGGCACTGCTTTCCACCGGATGCGGATAACGGATTATAGCCGTCCATCCTGAGCATGCGCACCAGTACATCCACAATCATGGCGTCGTCATCAACGACGAGAACCGATTTCAGAAAACTCCCCCCTTCCCATTGTCACACCGGATAGTAGGGTGTTGATGCGGCACCACATTATCATTATGGTTTGTATGCGGCCTTTGAGAGGTCCTACTATTTCTTTTTCAGGCCAATCGTGCGTAAAATAAGTTCGCGGCGCACGATATAGATGCTTGCAAGCAGGCCGACGACGATATTCACGTAAAAGAGGATAAGTCGCCAGAGAACCACAAAAATACCCACAATCGACGACGGCACGAAAATGCTGTAGAGCGACGTCGCCCCCAGCTCGGCGATCCCCGAACCGCCGGGAGTCAGCGGGATCATCATCAGAATCGCGATAATAAGCTGAACGATGAACGATTCGATCAGATACGGTTTTTCGCCCAGCCCCATCAGGATCAGGGACGCGATAACGAATTCGCAGCACCAGAACAGCGTGGTAAACAGCATTCCCCATACCAGCCCTGCCTTCCCCCGTCCCACGAAGGTAACGAGGCTGCCGTGGAAATTGTCCACCTCGCGATCGATGGCATCGACAAAATGATCGACATGCCGCGACTTCCACCGGCGGGCTATCCATGCCGACGATCGGTGCAGGAACTGTTTGAGCAGCTCAGGATTTCTGACCGAGTAGCCGAACACAATTAAAAATGTACATACGATAATCCAGGAAATGAACATGGGTGTCGCAACGTTGAGCTCGATTGACTGCCAGTAGGTCGAGAGGAGCAGCATGGCGACAGCCCCGATGCTGCCAAGGATGACGCCGTCGAGAACCCGTTCCATGATGACGATAGCCGTTGCATCACCGATTTTTACATGGGACCGGTAGAGTTCGTGTATCCGAACCGGTTCTCCGCCTGCCTGCGAAGGCGTAATGGCGGCGACCAGCATGTTTGCAAGCACCATATTGAGGCAATGCCGGAATCTCACCCGGTATCCGAGCGATCCTGCCATAAACTGAATCCGCAGTCCCCAGAAACAGAGAGCGGCCATATGCACGACCAGGCCCAGGAAAAGGAACACCGGATCAAGGCGGCTGAGATATTCGAGGGTGGATTCGTCGATGGTGAAATACAGGACAAGGGCCAGCACAACCACGCTGAAGCCGATCGATACTGCCAGCCACTTCCACTGTGTCCTTTTCATTCACATTCCCTCTCGGCATTCAGGCCGCTTAAAACAACGAGAGATCTCTCCTTACTGGTTATTGGTACTACTATAAACCTTTTAAGAAGCATCATATGGTGAAGAGCGACCGGTTTTGCTCAATTCTCAACAGGCCGCACCGGACGCCGGCATCGAGCCATCCGTACCCGTAACTGTACCATGCCAGTGCATCCTCGTGGTCGTGATCCGCCCGGCAGGCATCCCCTTCCCTGCATGCCTGCAGAACCGTGCCGAGAACCAGTTTGCACCCCGTATAGGGGGGGCTTTCCGGATCGGGGGCGCAATCGACCGATCGATAGGCCTCCGCAAGCATCCTCCGGTACCGCTGTGTCTTTTCCAGGAGGTGCCCGGCACGATCCCCGGGGACACTATCCGAATAGTCAGGATTGAACTGCCCGCCGGAAACGCCCTCAAAAAGGCCGAACGCCGCGCCGGCATCAAGCCAGCCAAGGCCGTAAGCAAAACTCGCGAGTGCATTGACCGCATCCCCGCCGGCAAGAAAGGTATGGCCGTCATCGGCATATGCCTCGGCCATCTCCAGCACGCTGGTTGCCGCAGCATACAGGCTGGACCCTTCGGGCACCGGTATCGAAACCATGGCAAGCGCTTCCCGGAACGCCTGCCCGAAACGATCCAGAGTCATAATCCTGCGAACGTTTCGAGGTATTCCCGCTCCATGACGTGCAGTTCCGCGGGCACCGCGAGGACGTGCAGCGGCGGGCCGAAATCCACCTTCAAGAGTGCCTCCCCGGTACCGGCGGCAACCACGGGTGCCGATGATCCGGCACGGGCAATCCCGACATACAGCGGCGGCGGCTCGCACCCCATACGGGAGGCCATCTCCCCGATAAACCCGATTGCCTCGGGAACCAGCATGTACCGGTCAGGCTGGATGTCGAGATACACAAGGGTGTGCAGATTCATTCCCATGTTCATCCGGATCGTTTCCAGAGGGGTAAGCGGAAACCACCCTTTCGCGGGAAACGGAATTGAGCACGATTTACCGAACCGGTAGTTCTGCAATCCCGAAAGGCCGCATACCGCACTTGTTATCGAAGCCGCATGAATAATCCGGGTCTCTATCCCCTCGCGAACCGCCCGGATGCGGAGATCCGCATGCGTCGTGGACACCATGGGATCACCACCGGTAAGCAACACGACATCTTCGTCCCGGGCGCGTTCCAGTATCTTCTCCGGATGCTGTTCGACGTCCTCCCGGTTTAATACCCGGATTGGTTTTCCGAATGCCTCCTCCATTTCACATATTTTCGTGCCCATCAGCCGCGATGTATATCCTTCCAGAAAAACAGATTGCGCTTTTTTCACACAGGATAGCCCCTTTACGGAGATATCCTCCTGATCATACAGCCCGAGCCCGACAAAAGTAAGCATGCTCCATCACTCCGGACGACGAAATTCTGCCGCATCATCCTTTTGTCCCTGTGTCTATAAGAATTGCCCCCGTCCTCTCCGGGCAGCACAGGCAGTTCTCACCCGAAAAGGAGATTGATACAGGCCCCGGACGCAATGCCAAGCAGCACGGTATAGCAGGTGACTGCCGCCGTAATCCGGTATCCCATCTCCCGTGCGAGGACCGCAATCGTAGAAACACAGGGGACGAACAAAACACTGACCACCGCAAACACCGTCAGCTGCAGGGGGCTGAGTACAGCCGTCAGGTTTGAGGTTCCCGCGAGAATGACCAGCGTTTCAAATGCCATCTCCTTGCGGAGAATCCCGAAGATGAGGGCACTTGCCGCATATGCGGGAAGGCCGAGTACGGTTTCCGAAAAGGGGGCTATCAACGCCTCAAATGCCGCAGTGAGGCCCACAAAGTCCAGGAGACCAAGAATCACGCTGCCGACAAGAAGCATGGGCATGGCGATGAAGAAAAATTCCTGCATCCTTCCCCATGCCTTGGTCAGCACCTGCCGGGGTTCGGGCCATCGAAGCGGAGCCATCTCCATGATCATCCCGAACTGCTCTCCGGGAGTATATTTCGAGAGAAGAAGCCCTGTGAAGATGATCAGCGAAAGGACCAGGATATAAATGCTGAAAGCTGCGGCCAGACCGACAAATGCGGCAACAATACCGAGAATGATGACCGTCCTCGCCGAACAGGGCACCATCGTAATCAGAAATGCGCCTATCATCCGCTCGCGCCGGCTTTTGAGCATGCGGAGCCCCATAATCGCAGGAACGTTGCACCCCAGCCCGAGGACAAGCGGTATAATCCCACCGCCGTGCATGCCCATCCGGTGCATCGCATTGTCGGCAAGGAATGCGGCGCGTGTCATGTACCCGGAATCCTCGATGACGGAAATGAGGATGTAAAAGATGAATACGAATGGAAACGCTATGCCGATCCCCGCCTGGAGCGCCAACAGGATGGACATCCCGACAGCCTCTGCAAGCGGCGTCCAGCCTGCTGCCAGCAGCGGCTGGACGGTGTAAATCTCAAAGAGGAAGACGATCTGCTCCTCAAGATACGATCCGAGCACGAAGACGATGGTCAGCATGCCCAGAAGCGTAATGATCAGCAGCGGAATGCCGGGAAAGGCGCTGGCAAGCAGGTGATCCGCGTCGAACCCCAGTCTTTTTTCCGCCTCGCTGACCACGGCCGTCGCGATGCGGTTGGCAGCGTTGTGGCGGTTCGCCGCGATGATCTGGGTTGCCGTCATGTGCTGCTGTTTTTCGATCTGCTCAGCGATGGTTGCCGCCGCTTCAAGAAGCACCTCATCGGTGCCGATACCCTGCAGGGCCCTGAGGCTGTCCTTCCGCGTCGCGCCCGCCATTTTTCCGAGGCTTCGGATTGCCGCCTGGATGCTGGTGTTATAGGGGACGATAAGGTCCGGAACGACCGCCCTTTCAATGGCGAAGGGAATTATCTTCGCAATATTCTGGCCAAGCGACGCAGCGGTGGGAAGAACCGGCACGCCCAGTTCGGCAGACAGCCGTTCGGTATCAATGGCGAGCCCCTGGCGCGTGACTTCATCGACCATATTTAAGACCGCCACCATCGGAATGCCGAACTCAGCAACCTGTATCAGGAGATAGAGGTTCCGTTCGAGGCGTGTTCCGTCCATGACCACGACGACGGCATCTGCCTCGCCCCCTGAAAGGAATGTTCGCACAAGGATTTCTTCTTCTTCTTCGGAACTGCCGTCCAGCGCATATATCCCGGGAAGATCGACGACCTCAAGCTTCCGGCGCTGGTAACAGAGGGAGCCCCCTTTCATCTCCGCCGTCGATCCCGGGTAGTTGCTCACTTCAACGCCGAGCCCTGTTAACTGGTTGAATATCAGGGATTTGCCGACACTCGGGTTTCCGACGAGTGCGATCTTCATGTAAACGGCTCCACGTGAATGCATCGGGCAATTTCAGGGCTCAGGGCGACATCGCACCCTTTCACTTTAACGACCACGGATCCGTTCCTGAGCCTCCGCCTGATTTCAAGGACCGCACCGGGGATCACCCCGAGATCGATAAGCCGCCTGTTTGCACCCGGGCTGCCGACCAGCAGCACCTTCAGCCGGCTCCCTTCGGAAAAATCGAGCACCGTTGCCGGTTGTATACACTCCTGCGGGCGGAATGCGTGCCTCCAGCCGTACCGGACACAGGGGCGGGGAGGATTTTCGATATATTCCGACAGCCGGCTGATCGTTTCATCGGAAATTTCATGTTCAAGCCGGCAGGCTTCTTCGGAACTGCCGTCCAGCGCATATATCCCGGGAAGATCGACGACCTCAAGCTTCCGGCGCTGGTAACAGAGGGAGCCCCCTTTCATCTCCGCCGTCGATCCCGGGTAGTTGCTCACTTCAACGCCGAGCCCTGTTAACT
>JAAEEQ010000088.1 GCA_013415665.1 Methanomicrobiales archaeon | reverse complement strand
CTTTCCCGGATCATCGGTATAAAAGACCGGGGTGTCGACGAGCATGCCGGAAAAGTCCTTCCCCTGCAGTGCCGTCAGTTCCCCACCCCCCGGGGTCGTGAAGACAAGGTCCACGCGTGCGGGATACGTGGATCCCACCCGGTAGGAGGTACCCACGTAGGGCGACGTTATCTTGAAGGCAATCGCCGTTCCTTCCGGGAGCGAAAGCCCTTCCACCGCGTCCGCATGCCAGGGGTTCGCAAGGGTCACGCCAAGGGAGAGTTCCGGTTTCCAGACGATGACCGACACCGTCGCCCCGTCGGCGGGCGTATACCCGTAATAGACCGCGGGGCTGGTATCGATCAGCACCGAGGGCACGTCGAAGCTGGTATCGTCGCTGATAGGAAGCTCTGAAAGGACTGCTTTCGACGGATCGTCCCCGGAATACCGCCGGAGCGCGGTCAGGGGATTGTTCGTCACCGAATCCCGCAATCCCGTCAGGTTCAGCCCTTCCTCGTACCAGAAGATCGTGTCCCCCGCCGCAATATCACCGATGGCAGGGCCGCGTGCTGCCGCCGGGGCCGCACATGCAACAACAAGAAGAATCACTCCCATGCAAAGGCATATTCTACGCATTCAGGCTTACCTCCAGGGCTGTCCCGGCACCGGGGTTACGGCCCGGACCGGGCGTACGCCATCGTCTTGCATCCCCGGTACATAAACTCTTGCCCGGGATGCCCGAAAATAAGGTGTTCAGAGGATTTTCGCACCGGCGTTCGGGCCGGGTGCACACTCGAAGACCTCGGTGATCTTGACGATCAGCAGGCCTTTCGCAGGTGCCTTTGCCATTTTGGACCGTACGGTCAGCTGCATCTTTTCGAAATCGGGACCGCTCGTCTTGAGGGTTACGGTTCCTTTGATCTGGAAACAGCCTTTTGTCTCCGGGCCCCAGACATAGATCGCGATTTTCGGGTTTTCCCTGACGTTGGCAAGCGTTTTAAGCATGAAGTTGTCGGCGATCCAGATCGTCTCATCGTCGACCAGTTCCAGAAAACCGATGGGAACGACGTTTGGCCATCCTTCTTTGGAGGCGGTTGCGACGGGAAATGCTTTGATCGTCGCCATTGCTTTTTTTATCTCGTCGGTCAGTGCAACCATGAGGTTTTTCACCAGAACGTTAGAACACCCCGAGAACCGATAAACATATCGTCTTTTCGGTTTCCGGCACCGTGTGCCCGCCCCGGCAGCTGTCGGGCTCCCTGCCTGAAAAATCCCGGAAAACACGCCTTTTTAGCCCACGCTGCCTCAACACTTATCTGGAAGCACGGACACCATATTTCTATTGCATGAACGAGGCGGGTGGAGGGGCTATGCCCGGTTTGCGGAATTTCTTAAGCGACCAGATTATGCTGGGCATCGTCCTTTTTATGTTTCTCATCGCAGAGATGACCATTTTTCTCATCTCAGACGGCGTAAGCATCGTCCTCACCCATTTTTTTTATTTCCCCGTGATTCTGGCGGCATTTCAATATCCGCGCAGGGGGGCGCTCATCGCAACGGCCCTCGGCATCGTCTATTTGGTTGCAATCAGCTTCTTTGATCCGCAGTTCGCAAACCTTGTTTCCGCGTTCATGCAGTTTTACGTCTATGTCAGCGTGGGTATTGTTGTTGCCTACCTCTCCGCGACCCTGAAGCTGAATGAACGGAAATACCGGAGTATTTTTAACAATTCAGGAAGCTGCGTCTGCCTCATCGACACCTCTTCATGGAAAATGCTCGAAGCGAACGACCGGTGCATCACGCTTTTCGGCGATCCGCACGGAGCGAATGGGTGCCCTATTCTCGAATGCTGGAGCGAGAAAGCCGACCGCGACGCATTCTTCGAAAGGCTGGCCGCGGAGGGGATGGTCAGCGACATAGAGATCAGCCTGAACGGGATTGACGGGATGGAGCACCGCTGCCTTATCTCCGGCGGAACGGTCAGGGACGAACTGGCAGTGCTGACGGTGACCGACATCACCGGGCGGAAACAGTCCGAGGATGCCCTCCGCGAGAGCGAGCAGCGTTTCCGGGAGCTTGCGGATCTGCTGCCGCAGGTCGTATTTGAGATCGATCGGGACGGCAGGCTGCTGTTTGTCAACCGATCTGCAGTTACGGCCTTCGGCTATTCGCCCGAAGACGTCCTGAAGGGATTTTACGTTCCGGCCATCGTCGCCGAAGGAGACCGGGAACGGCTCCTTGCAAATATATCGCGGCGAATGCGGGGTGAATCCATCGAGGGGATGGAGTACTGCGCGCTTCGTAAAGACGGTACGAAAGTGCCGGTCATCATCTACGGTGCTCCCATCATCAGGGACGGCGTCATCACCGGCATCCGGGGCATCATGGTGGACATCACGGAGCGGAAACAGTTCGAAGAGGCCCTGCAGACAAAAAACCGCCAGCTCGCCATAATCAACGGGATCATCAGGTCGGCGACGTCGTCTCCGGATACCGATGCGTTTCTTGCATACTCACTCGAAAAAATCCTTCAGCTGCTGGCTTTCGACGCGGGAGCCATTTACATCTTCTGCAATGACACCCACGTAGGACTGAAGACCGTGCAGGGGCTGAACGCTGCGGAACACGAAACATTTGTCCGGCAACTGGCAACGCTCGACGCAACGAAGAACCCGTATTACGACTATTTTTACGGTTCCCTGCCCCGGTATGTCGAATCGATTGACGATGACGACAAGTCCGCATCGGCAAGCGACCTGCGGATGTTTGCCCGGAGCATCGGCATGACATCCTTCGCCGCCATACCCCTCACCTCGAACGGCAAGGTCAGAGGCGCGATGTTTATTGCGAGCAGAAAGCAGAGAGAGTTCCTCCCCGAGATGCGGGACATGATCGAGACGATCGGAAGCGAACTTGCGAGCGCGATCCATCAGAACATTCTCCGGAAACAGCTCGAATCCTCCATTGCGGAGGCAAACCTGTACCTCGACATCATGGTGCATGACATCAACAACGCGAATATGGCCTCTCTCGGGTATACCGAACTGCTCGCGGGCGATCATGCCGGCGGAGAACCGGGCGCCGCCCTGATTACCAAACTGCTCTCCAGCGTCCGCCAGAGCGCCAGTATTATCGAGAACGTCTCCACAATCAGGAAAATAAGGGAGGAATCACAGATGCTCCGACCGATATCGCTGGATCCGGTTATCCGGGCGGAGATAAGGAGGTTTCCCGACATTGCCATCACCTATGCCGCCACGAACGAATTTGTCTGTGCAAACGAGCTCCTTGCCGAAGTCTTCACCAACCTCATCGGCAATGCCAGCAAGTTCGGCGGCAGCGACGTGACGATCACCATCACTGTTGCCGCCCATGAAGACGAAGTGCTGGTCGGCGTGCTCGATACCGGCGAGGGTATTTCCGATGCACAGAAATCCCGGATCTTCAACCGCCTCGAAGCGGGAGACAACAGCCGCCGGGGAAAAGGGCTCGGGCTTTCCATCTGCAGGATGCTGGTGGAGACCTACGGCGGGCGGATCTGGGCGGAAGATCGGGTGCCGGGGCACCCCGAAGAGGGGCTTGCGATATGGTTTACCCTGCGAAGGGCGGGACGGAAAGATCGCGATGCATAACGAGGCACTGACAGGGCTCGGCATCACCATCGCCCTTGCCGCTGTGCTCATGATCGCTGCGGTCGCGTTGGCACTGCTGCACGGGGGAGCCCCTCATCCTCCCCGCGGGATCATCCCCGGCGCAGTGGACGAGGCAACCGGCACCCTCGTCGTCTCCGGGCCGGTCCTGGGATTTGCTGCAACGAGCCGTGATAATGGTGACCGTCGGGCTCGTCGCAGGGAAGGAACCCGTCTCCCGAAACGCCATGACGGTGGCGATCGGGCGGCAGGGCAGGGCGCCGGAGCTGCTGATATGGGCTGACGGGAGCCTGCATGAAGGGACCTGGACAATCGCCGGCAAAAGGCACCGGACACTGTCAGAAGAGGCGGATGATGATGATCTCCTCGAAGGAGGGGAACTTTTCGATCTCGTCCTGGTGCCTGCAGCAGCGTTCTTCCCGGGGGACATGCTGTCCGTTTCCGTCTATGTTTCCGGCAGAAATGCCCTTTCCTGTTCGAGGACGGTGCCTGCCGGGATAACCCCCGTCATGAACCTCGGATAACCACAACGGGGGTGTTTTGTCGCTATGCTTCCAGCTCGGCAATCCGGTCGTCGATCCAGGCGGCGATGAGCGCTTTTACCTCCCCTTCGGCCATTGCCGGCGAAAGCCGCCCGCGCAGGTGGCATTCGAGCTCCGCAAGGAGGGGATTGATGACCTCCTCGACGATTGCTGCAGCGCTGGCATCCGGCGACGCGGCAACGACACCGGCGGCACGGCACCGCCGCTCCACGAGGGCGAAAAGGTGGTCGAGCTCGCCGGTCTTCTCAATCACCGTCTCAAGGGTCATCGCCCAGTGCGTCGGCATTGCAGATCTCACCGGTATACACTTTCAGGGCCACCGCATGAAAAGATGCCGGTCTGCCGGCGGTACGCCCTGCCCGGCACTAGATCATCAGCGGTTCGAACTGCTCCTTGCCCACTTTGCCGAGTGCCGCGGTGATCTTCGGATCGATGCCGCAGACCGGGCATTGGTAATTATCGGGCAGATCTTCAAATGCCGTTCCGGCGGCGAATCCCCGGTGGGGCTCCCCCCGGCTTTTATCATAGACATAGCCGCAGATTTTGCAGCGGAAACGGGTGGGTTCCCATGGCTCGAAGCCCCATTTACCGATGGCGCCCTTCCCCTTCGCACCGCAGACGGGGCAGCTGTAGTCTTCGGGAAGAGCCTCAAACGCCGTACCGGCGGGTATCCCGCGGTGGGGTTCGCCCGCCAGGGGCGAATAGACATATTCGCAATACCGGCATTTGTATCGCTGTACTTTTTTCACACGTGTCATCTCCCGCCAGCCAATCACCGCTCTTCCGGTACTGCCGGGCACGGGTGTGCTGGATAATCAGGGATAGAAGTGATGGTATTTGATGGTATGCACGCCGGGAACCCGAAAAACCCTATTCGCTTTTATGGTGTGATGGTATAACCTAGAATAAACACGGGGCAGTGCAATGGATATTTTTGGAAATTTGCTCGGACAGGGAAAAGGTCCGAATCCATGGGTGCAGAAGGGAACCGCAGCGATCGAGCGGGGCCGGTACGATGAAGCAGCGAAGCATTTTGAAAAAGCAATCGAGATCAGCCCTGATGAGAGCCAGCTCTGCTACCTCGCCGGGACGGCATACGAATGCCTGTTCCGGTACGCCGATGCGGAGCGCTGGTACCGGAGGGCCGCGGAGCTGCAGCCGGATGATGCTGCCGTCCTGCTGGCGCTGGCACGGATGGAAATGCGCCTCGGCCGGCCGGCGGATGCCCTCGCCGCAGTGGACAGGCTCCCCCCAAACGCCGCGGCGATGAGGATGAAGGCGGAGTGTCTCGAAGCGCTGGGGCGGTGGGCCGATGCCATGGCAGCGTACGAGGCTGCAGCGGGCACGGACGATCCGGTCGTCCTTGACCGGCTCTCGGCCCTTGCCCTCCGGGCGGGACGGACGGACGATGCCCGGACGTACCTTGCCCTTCTCTTGAAACAGCATCCCGACGACCCCGTGCTGCTTTCGCGGAAAGGACGGGTTCTGGAGCGTGCCGGTGATCTGGCCGGGGCGGCCGAAGCATTCGATGCCGCATTTGCCCGGAGTGCCGGCGACATCGGATCGGCATACCGGGCGGCGCAGCTCTACCTCGCGGTAGGACGGTTCATTGATGCCGCCCGCTGCTTCGAGGCTGTCGCGGTGGCGAATCCCGGCCAGACCGGTGCCCGCCTTGACCGGGCGCTCGCCCTGTTCTGGCAGGGGGAGTACGGTTCAGCGGCGGCAGCCCTCGAGACCCTCTTAAAACACGATCCGCAGAACACCGTCGCCCGGTTTACGCTCGGGATTACGTCGGCGTTGTCGGGAGAATACACCCAGAGCATCGCCTCCTTCGACCAGCTCCTGAAACTGGACCAGACCAACACCACGGCATGGTACTACCGCGGCCTTGCCCAGTTCCTCACCGGGGACTACGGCAACGCACTGGAGAGCTTCGGGAACGCCAGGAATCGTTCCGGCCGTGCGGGAATGAGCTGGATTGGCGGCGATGACGACTTCACCCTGTTTTCACGTCCGGGCGGGGAACAGCAGCCCGCAGGGGTGGCGGCCGGGAGCGGGGCGCAGGATCGCGTTGTCCGGGAATTCGAAGCGCAGGCCTATTACCATACCGGCAATTACGAAGAGGCCTTGAAACGGCTCCGGCACCTTCGCGAGGAGAGCCCGGCGAATGCGACCCTTCTCCGGATGCAGGCAGGCTCGCTGCTGCATCTCGGCCAGTACCACGCCGCCATCGAGGCCTTCTCCGCACTGCTTGCAGCATCGCCCGATGATCGCGAAGCCCGTGCCGGCATTGCAGCCGCATACCTGCATGACGGCAGCCCGGAGAAGGCCGCGGGCTGGTACCGGAGGATGATCGACACCGATCCCGACGACACTCCCGCACGGATCGCCTATGCCCGTGCCCTCCTCCATGCAGGCTCAGCGGAGGAGGCAGGAGAGGAATATGCCCGCATTATCGGACAGCATCCTGAAAACACCCATATCCTGTTCGAATGGGCAGAGCTGCTGCTGGATCTCGGGAAGGATGACGAAGCGCGGGAGGCGTTTGCCCTCTATATCGGGAAAAAACCGGCGGATGCAGGTGCGGTGCTCCGGTACGCCACGGCCCTTGAACGGCTCGGGTCGTATGGCATGGCACAGGAAGCGCTCGGGCGGATTGCCGGTGATGCTCCTGCGAAGGCCGCCGTTCTCCTCAGCCGGTACCGCCTTGCCGTAAAATCCGGCGATCCTGCCGCCACGGCAAAAACCGCCCGCGAACTGCAGGATGCAGGGATGCCCCTCCCCGGCCTTGCCCGGGCACGTGCCGATGCCCTGCTGGCGCTCGGCAAAACCGGCGAGGCGGAAACGATCCTTGCACAGATCGTTGAGCGGCAGCATACGGATGCCGATGCCTGGGTGGCCCTCGGCACGATCCGTGCCCGCCTGAACGATTACGATGCGGCAATCCGCTGCTATGAGAGTGCCATCCGGGAAAAACCCGATATAGCGGGCGCCTGGGGGGCGCTCGCAGACCTTTACCTGGCCTCCGGCAAATACTCGCGGGCAGCAGAATATGCAGGAAAAGAGCTTGCGCGTTCTCCCGGAGACGAACGGGCGCTCAGGAGCCGGGCACGCGCCCTCGCGGCCGCAGGAAGGCATGCCGACGCCGCCAGCGCATTTGATGCATATCTTGCCGTGCGCCCGGACGATGCGGGAGCCTTCAGGGACGCAGGCTACGCCCTGCTGCGTTCGGGCGACGCAGAAGGTGCCATCAGGCGGTTTGCCGTCTCGCTCGAGGCGGATGAAAAAGACATCCCGACATGGCTGCTCCTTGCCCGCACCCTTCTCGCACAGGGCCGTTCAGAAGAGGCGCTCGAAGCCTTCGACGAGATCCTGCGGCATGATCCCGGCAGCCGCGAGGCGCTCCTGCAGCGGGCGGCAACGCTTTTGCGGCTCAACCGCGATGCCGAGGCACTGGACGCCTACGCAGGGCTGCTGGCAGGGGATCGCGACAACCTGGTCGTCCTGCACGCCCTCGCCACGCTCTACGAACGCACCGGGAGGTATGCTGATGCGCTTGCCCTGTACCCCGGGATCGTCGAGCGGGAGGGCAGGAATTCTGACCTTCTCTTTGCCTATGCCGGTGTGAGCATCCGGGAGGGCCGCTACCGGGAGGCGCTCCCGATGCTCGATGCCATCCTGTCGCACACGCCCGACGACATGGCTGCACGGATCACCCGCGCATCGCTGCTCCACCGGATGGGGCAGTACGAGGAAGCGCTCGCGGCATACGACGGCATCCTGAAAAAGCGCACGAAAGAGGCATGGATCTGGGCGGTGCGGGGGGTGATCCTCGATGAGATGGGGAGGTTTGCGGACGCCGTCAAGTCCTTCGATCAGGCGGAGGGGCTTGCCGGCGACAATCCCGATATCTGGTACCGCAAAGGGGCCGCACTCGCACGGCAGGGACGCAATGAGGCTGCAATCGGGAGTTTTGACCGCGTACTGGCGGCACATCCGGGCCATGCGCTCGCCCTGTATTACAAGGGCCTCGCGCTGCAGGGTATGGGACGGTTTGCCGAGGCAGCGGCATGCCTCGGCGCTTCGGCCGGTGCGTTCGAGGAACTGAGCCGCGAAAAGGAGCAGGGATAGCCCTGCTCCTAGAGGTAATCGACCCGCAATTCACGCTTTGCGAGCAAAATAATCGATTGGAAAACGTCGGGATCGGCACGCTGCCATTCGGGCAGGAATTCGGTTACTTCGGTAGAGAGCACCTGCTGAAATAGCGAATCGAATGTCTCTGATCGCCGACGGTCGCGTTCACCTGACAGTCTCATTGGTCCACCCCCCCGCATTCCGGGTATACCGCCCGGTGGCCGGAACAAGCGCCCCCATTTATTCCGACACATACGGTTTCGAACGTCATCCGCACAACCAGAGGCAGGGTATGCAATCGTGCCTGTCGGCTGGCGGACGTGTCTGGTATGAACCAGTTGTTTGCGAAAACCACTTATAACGATATGCAAGGCGCATCGGATAAACACCCGGGAATATCAGAGATAGGCTCAAATATACTATATTTTTTATAAAAAAACAAAAATATTTGAATGCGAGGAAATATCCCACTAATACGCCTTTTGATCACCAGAAGAGCTGACGGGACGCCTCCAGTGCGGCCACGGCAGGGAGCGTTTTACCGGTCAGGAATTCGATACAGGCCCCTCCTCCGGTGGATATATGGGAAAATCTGTTTTCAAGGCCGAGTTTTTCGATGACCGCAGCCGTATGCCCGCCGCCGACGACGGAGAACGCGGCGTCACCGGCGGCACGGAGCAGCTCGAACGTTCCCGTGGCAAAGAGGTCGTCCTCGAAAACCCCCGCAGGGCCGTTAAAGACAACCGTTCCCGCGTGGCGGAGGGCCGCAACGGTCCCGGGAACGGCGTCAAGCCCGAGGTCCAGCACCGGCAGATTTTCCGGGATGGCATCGACGGCCGCCTCCGCGCGATCGTTGCCGTCGCGGACGGCGACATGGGTGGGAAGGAGGACGCGGTCGCGGAACCGTGAGAGGAGGTCTTCGGCCTTTTTAATCTCGCCGGTATAGCCCAGCTGGCCGATGAGCGACGTCGACGGCGTGCCGATGGCGTAGCCCGCCGCGATCAGGAAGATGTTCGCGACGACCCCGACCACCACGACCTGGTCGGCGATGCCGTTCTCGAGCACGTGGCGGGCGACGTCGATGGAATCGTCAACTTTCGTCCCCCCGAGCACGAAGATGACCGGGCGCGGCGCACCCGAAAAGACCCGCGAGAGCGTGGTGACCTCCCGCTCCATCAGGAGCCCCGCCGCCGACCGCATGGCGAGGGGAAGCCCGACCATGGTCGGCTGCGAACGGTGCGCCGTCCCGAAGGCATCGTTGACGAAGAAATCGGCCATGGCGGCGAGCTTTCTGACGAGATGGGTCTTTTTTGCCTCTTCCGGTGATATCTTGAGGTTTTCCTCGGCCGAGAACCGCACGTTCTCGAGCATCAGCACCTCGCCCGGCTCCAGCCCCCGCACCGCTTCCCGGGCGCACCGCCCGAAGATATCGTCCACGTAATGCACCGGACGGGAAAGCAGCCGCTGGAGCTTTTCCGCATGGGCCTCGAGGGTCGTGAAATCCTTCTTGCCCGGCCGGCTCTGGTGGGTCACCACCACCACCTTCGCATCCTCCAGTGCATGGAACGTCGGGATATGCTCCCGGAACCGTTTGTCATCCAGGATCATGCTGGATACCGGGTCGATCGGCGAGTTAAAATCGACCCGCAGGAGTGCCGTCCTGCGGGCCATGTCCACGTCCTCGAGCGTTGCAAACACCTTGACACCACCTTGACCATTCCGGGGACCGGTCGTTATAGAGGTACCATGACGTGGGATGCCTGATGAATTATTGGTTTTGGAGCGGTGCGTGTTGATTGCAGCCTGACATCACCGGGGAAGGCGGCATCTGCTGATTACCAAGGAGCCGTCGCCGTCGCGCCGAAACACTGCAAAAAATGGTGCC
>JAAEEQ010000087.1 GCA_013415665.1 Methanomicrobiales archaeon | reverse complement strand
TCCGCACCGCGTTCGATGATTTCTTTCAATATTTCGTCGAATTCCACGTATCCATCACCTGTCGCTCTCATCCCTGCCGGTGCAGGGGCGTCATACCATGATATTGGTGTCCGAAAAAGGTCGTATCTTGATCCATATGTACGTGCGCATTCGCGATGGCAGCACCTCCGCCACATCGCCGACGGTGATGCCGTCCTCGATCTCCAGCGCGCGTATCGTCCCGGCATAGGGATCGAAGGGGATCTTCACCCGCAGGCCGGCGATCTGGACCGTGATCGGGGTCGGGTGGGTCGACTGCCGGGTGATCTGCAACTCCTCGTCGATGACGGTCATCAGGCGCGGGGGCGAGATGGAGAGCGGATCTTTTCCGATCTCCTCCCGCTGCCGGTCCAGCACCCGCGCAACCTCCTCCACCAGCCTGTCGAGATGCTCGATCTCCCCTTCCTGCTTCTTCATGCGGTGGGCGAGCCTGCCGATGCCGCCGACATACCCCGCGACGGGAGGGTCGATGATCGCCCGGAGGCGGTCCGTGGACGGCGCCCCCGTGATGATGATGGGGACCGTAATCCCCCGCCGGAGCGCGGGAAACTTGTGAATGATGCATTCCTCGAAGTTGCCGAGGAGGAACACGGCACAGTCGTGCTCGTTGATGACGTCGCGCTCCTCGATGTTGAGGTTCGCGATGCGTTTGCCGAAGCCCCGCGCGAGCCCCACCATGTTGGTCTTGGCGCCGACCCTGCGGAAGTACTCCGCGACGTCGCAGGAGGAGTGGGGAAGGTGGTGGATCTCGAGGCTCGGGCTGACGACGGCGATCTCGGTGCCCACCAGCGGGGCCTCGATGACGTCGCCCGTCAGGGGGCGTGCGACCTGCCGCAGCAGCTCGATATCCTCCCGGGGGATGAGCGATTGCAGCACCACATCGTTTGCGATGATATGCTTCTGGACGATATAGCCGCCCATGTCCTCGATGAAGTCCACGATCTCGTTGTGGCGGTAGACGCCGCCCTTATAGGTCACCGGCACCAGTGTCATTCCTTCACCCCGATCTTTGCGAACTGTGCCGCCACGAGACGGTCGACCACGTCCTCGGGCAGCGTGTTTTCGCTGGCGACATAGAAAAACCGCCCTTCGCGGACCCACTCGCGCCGCACCTTGAACCCTTCGGGTGCGATGTACTGGAGCGCATAAATCAGGTCGCGGTAGAGGTATTCGCTGGGATCGAAGACGACAATGTCCTCGATCTCCGCCCCTTTCGCCTCAGGATCGTTGATGACGACCGTAAACCGGTCGGGCTGGTCGATCCGGTCGCGGCCGTACCGGTCCCACAGGACGGTCAGCAGCTCGGAGAGGTGGGTCTCGTCCGCAATATCGAGAACGATGTTTCCCGGCCGTTCGAGCACATTCGAGAGATCGCGGACCCTGACCAGCCGCGGAAGCTTCCGGGTGAGGCCGACGGCAACGAAGATCGGGACCTTCGGGTCGATGTAGATGTGCAGCCTTCCGATGACCTTTAAGAGATCGAGATCCTGCAGGATATGCTCGGCTATGGCACGGTAGGCCGCACCCCCCACCGGCTCGGGGCATTCGACTTCGAAATACTCAAAGGCCTTCACCCCAGATCGCCCCTGATAAACCCGGAAGCGAGCAGCGCAGAGCCCACCGCCCCGATATACTGCGAGTGGGGCGGCACGATGACCTTCGTCTGCAGAAGCTCGCCCATCTCGTGGACGAGGCCTTCGATGAGCGAGGTCCCGCCGACCATGATCACCGGCTCCTTGATGTCGACCTCCTGCAGCTGCTGCTCGAAGACCTGTTCGGCGACCGAGTGGCATGCCGCTGCCGCCACGTCCTCTGCCGAACTGCCGGCGGCGAGGGCGTTGACCAGGCTCTGGGTGCCGAAGACGATGCAGTAGCTGTTCATCGGCACCTCTTTCGAGAATCCCTTCATAGCAAGCGGCCCGAGTTCCGTAATGTCAACGCCGAGACGTTTTGCCGTCATCTCGAGGAACCGCCCGCTCGCACCCGCACAGATGCCGCCCATCGTGAAGGTGCCGGGAATGCCGTCCTGCACGGAGATGGCCTTGTTGTCCATGCCGCCGATGTCGATGACCGTCGCCTCGCCGCGCTGCCGGCCGGCAAGGTAGACCGCACCCTTGGAGTTGACGGTCAGCTCCTCCTGGACCAGGTCGGCTCCGATCTTTTCACCGACCAGGAACCTGCCGTATCCCGTGGTGCCGATCGCATCGAGATCGTCCCGCGAAATGCCCGCTTCCGAGCAGGCCGCGGCGATGACCTCTTCTGCGGATCCTATCACGTTCGTGGTGGGCGCCCAGCCCGTGCCGATAATGGCGTTGTCCCGCATCACGATCGCCTTGGTCGTGGATGACCCGGAATCGACGCCCATCGTCAGCCCTTCCTGCACTTCGCGGGCGAGGAGCGCCCTTCTGCGGGCGATGGTGGTCAGCGCCTCCATTCTCGTCAGCAGCGTGCCCGAGGTGGTGCGCTCCGTAAAGGAGTAGGAGACCACCGGAAGGTCGGACTGCTCGTGGATATAGCGGCGGAGCTCGTTTCTGACAATCGCAGCTTCGGCGCACCGGAAACAGGTGGCGATGAACACCGCGTCGGCTTCCACGCGCCCCTCCACGAGCGCCTTTGCCCGGGCGATCGCAAGCTGCAGATCGGCGCTCCGGGCTTCGAGGCCGAACGAGCCGTACGCCTCCCTGATATCGTTGAGGGTGACGTCCGGGAAGAACATCTCCGCGTTGACCGCTGCCGCGGCGTCATAGATCTCCTTCTGCACGCCGGAGTGCTCCGGACCGCAGGAGAGCTGCGCGACACGGACGGGGGCGCTCATGCCTCCCCTCCGGACAGGCCGTCAAGGAACGCTTTGATTGCCGCGACGAAGGCGACGCCGTCCTCGTCGCACCGGGGGTACAGGAGATCGAGCACGGGTATGCCCCGGCTCCTGATACGGTATTTGACCAGCTCGTTGGTCCGGGCGCAGCCCATGCACCCGAACGCGAGATCGGCGTCGTTGACGATGATGGCGGCGTCCGCCTCGTCGATCATCGGCCCGAAGAGGGCCATGCGCCCGCGGACACCCGACGGCACTTCCACGGCCGCGTATTTCAGGCCCTTCTTCGGATCGTCCGCCGTCATCTGGAGGGGCGGGGAGTCAAGGCCGGGAGTCTGGATACGCTCCCGGATCGCGAGCGCTGCGCCGAGGGGGCTGTGCCCCCACCGCTCTACCATATCGGAGAGAATGAGGCTGGTTGCGGGATAAATAAACACTTTTGCCATATTACCGCTCCTCTGCTTCGATGATCTGCTGCAGGCGCCTGACATCGAGGCGCCGGGCCGGCGGGCACGTTTCGGGGGGCGGTGCCGCGGCCCCTTCGCGTGCACACCGGTCAAGGCCATAGGAGATGTACCGGAGCAGCCCCGTCTCGAATTCATGCCCGTAGTACCCCGGGCGTGCGCCGCCGAGGTTTGCCCGGCACCGGCGGGGATCGCCGGGCGGAAAACCCCGGTCCTTGACAAAGATGCGGGAGGGATCCATCTTCCGGATCTCCGCGATGACCCGGGCGACTTCCGCTTCGGTGCCGGTGATCTGCAGCCCGAAGCAGGTTTCCTTGATCATCACGCCCTCCGACACCTCGTACGCGCGGATTGCCAGCTGCTGAGGGGTGACATCCGGCGACTCGACGAAGACGTACTTGGTGACGGTGCCGGCGTAAGCAGGTACGTACTCTTTCATGGCTTCACCTCGCGGATAAATACGACTTTTCCTTCACCGATCCCGTCGAGCTTTTCGGGCTCCAGAACCGTGCCGATGATATTGGTGCCCGAAAACGGCTCCGACGTCGGGCCGAACTCGAGGTTTGCTGATTTCCTGACACCGACCATGCCGGTGCCTTTTCGCGAATCGTTCGTCATGGCAAGCATGTTTGGCGGCACTTCCGCTTCCGGTATATTCTCGAGGTTGATTTTCGTGCTTGTCGGAATCACGGGCTTGAAGAGGTACACATCCTCGAAGGAGAAAAAGAGGGGCAGCATGCCGACACTATGCCGGCGCAGCCCGGTTATCTCGCGGAAGATGCCGCAGGTTGCCGGGGCGTGCTCGTCATCGAGGCTGATGGCGATGACCTCCTCGAAGGGGACCGTCGTGAGTGTCGCCGCGCCGGCGGCGAGAACCTCCAGCGTCGTCGGCGGGTCCTGGCCGACGACGATCCGCTCTCCCCCCTCCTCATCGATGGCGAGGGCGATACCGCGCTCTGCGGCGAGCGCCTGTGCCTCCGCAAGCGATCGGCCGAGAAATTCAAGCCGGGCGGGTTCGCAGCCGATGCAGAGCACGTCCCCGGCAGCGGCGAACCGCACGAGTTCGATCCCGTGGGCGACCCTTCAAGGCGTGCCCCCTTCTTCTCGAACGGGACGGGGGTCTTGTCCATCCGGCTGTCGCGCACATGGGTGCTCGCCGCCCGTTCGATGCGGTACCGCCCGTCCGAGAGGGCGAGCAGCAGGTGCTCCACGCTCGCGGCGACCGAGGTGTCGATCGATGCCGGGCCGGCCCCTTCCGCGAGAACGGTCACGTGGCTGATGACGTGCATGCCGTCTTCAAGGGCGACGGACCGGTCGGTGGTGACCGTGGCAAGGCTCGTGTCCTCGCGGCTCATGACCCGTTCTGCGCAGATGATGCGATCGCCCGGCGACCATCGCGCCAGCACGCCGCGGCCCGACACGACACGGCCCACGATGCCGCCCCCTGCGCCGGCGCCGTGATCGGCCATGTGGTCGCGCCGGGCGAAGATCAGGTAGGATCTCCCCGGGTCATAGCCCCCGCAGCCGAGAATGACATCCCCTTCCGCGTACCGGAACGGGACGCGGGCCGGCGTGATGGCGGCAACGAACGGCCCGAACGCCGCCGAGTACCGGTCGGCCCAGCCGAGGGCGAGCCCCCCGCCCTCTGTTTCCTCGCCGCAGGCGGCAACGGGAAACGCCCCGGGATCATCGGTCGAAATCTCGATGACGACCTCGCCGGCGGTCGTCGAAAAACGCAGCGAACGGGTTTCCCCGAAGGATTCGAGTGCGGGACGGATAACGGCAACGGAGCAGGAAGGATCGAGATCGGGTAGCAGATCAGCGAGAGTGGCTCCCCCGGTCACCTCGCGTTTCACCCCGTCGAGGTGGATCTCCATGGCCGCCTCACTGTCCCGCTTTTGCCATGATCTTGCGCTCCTCGGCGGAGAGATGCGCAAGGACCTCTTCGGTCGGCCCTATTTTGACGATTTTGCCGCCCCGCATGAGGGCAAGGCGGTCGCAGATATCCTTGACAAAGTCCATGTCGTGGGAGACGACGATGAACGTCTCGTCCATCTCCTCCCGTGCATGCATGATGGAGTGCTTGACATCGATCTTGGTGATCGGGTCCATGGTGCCCGTCGGTTCGTCGAGCAGCACGAAACGGGGCTCGCGTATCAGCACCTGGGCAAGCGCAACCCGGTGCTTCTCGCCTTCCGAGAGCTGGGACGGGTAGCGTTCGAGAATTCCCCTGCTCTTGTCTTCCGTAAAACCGGCCATCCTGAGCGTGATGATTGCCTTCCTGACCGCCAGCTCCTTGGGAAACTCGAGGCCGATCGCATCGGTCAGGTTGTCGAGCACCGTGCGGTGCGGGTAGAGGTCGTATTCCTGGTGGAGAAGGCCGATGTACCCTTTGGCACGCCCCCGGTTCTGGATGCCCGGTTTGGTCATGTCGATCCATTCCTCGCCGATGCGGACATTCATCTCGCCGCTGGTCGGTTCGATGATGCCCGCGATGATCCGGGACATCGTTGTCTTGCCCGCACCCGACGTGCCGATGATGCCGAAGATCTCGCGCTCGGCGACATCGAAGGAGACGCCGTTGACCGCCTTGACGACGCCGCGGTCCACGGAGATGAAGCGCTTTGTGACATCGCGCCCCATGAGGACTTTTTCTCCGAGTTTTGCCGCCTCGAACTTCTCCGTGTCGTCCACTTTGTCCATGAATGTGCGGATAACCTCAGCAGGGCTCCCGATCAGGCTGATAGCGCCCTCTTCGAGGAGGATGGCCCGGTCCACGATATCCTCGATGACCTGCGAGAAGTGGGAGGTGACCAGCATGCCCATCCGGGTCCCTTCCGCGGCATCGTTGAGCATCTCGTGGACGATGGTGGCGGTCCGCGGATCGAGGGTTCCCGTCGGCTCGTCCGCGCACAGCAGAAACGGCTCCTTTGCAAGCTGCCGTGCGAGGACAACACGCTGTTTTTCACCGCCGGAGAGATCGCGGGCGATATGCATCATCCGGTGCGACAGGCGCACCTCGTCCAGCAGGTCGGCCGCCCGGTTGACGGCGTTCTGGGACGGGTAGCCGATATCGTCAAGGGCGTGCAGCACGTTTTCGATGACGCGGTCGTCGCCATAGAGGGCGAACGTGCGCTGGAACATGATCGCCGTCCGCCGCATGATCCGGCGCTTCATCCGTTCGTTCTCTTCCGCCCAGAAATCGACGTCGACCGCATCGAGCGTACCGCCGCATTTCGGGCAGGCGCTGCCAGCCTTGCTCTGGACGTCAAGATGCATGCAGCCGGGGCAGGCGGCGATATGGTAGATGATAGAACCGGAGGTGGGGGGCTGGTCGACACCGCGGACCAGGTGCATCAGGACGGTTTTGCCGGCACCACTTCTCCCGATGATGCCGAGAATCTCCCCTTCTTCCATCGAAAAAGATATGTTCCTGAGAACCTGATTCCCGTTAAATTCCATGCAGAGGTTATTTACCGTGAGTAAAGGAGCCATGCGTTTCCCTCTTCACTGTATTGTTGCAGTCGTCACATATTATTGTTTATATCGATACACTCTGCTTCCGTTCCTTCGATTCGAGGGATGCGACGATATCGGGCACCTCGGTCACCTGCTGGATGACAAAATCGGCTGTCGCGTAGAGGGGCTCGGGTTTTTTGCCGGACTGCTGTTCGGAGAGAATGGCGACATCAGCCCGTGTCATGGCGGTAAGGTCGTTGATGCCGTCCCCGACCATCACCACAACGTCGTACTGCGTCTTTAGGTCCTCGATGACCTGCGCCTTGATCGAGGGCGTGGCAACACCATGGACATTGTTGTGCGGGATGCCGAGATAATCGGCCATCCGGACCAGCTTGTCCGTGCGGTCGCCCGATGCGACGTAGGTCGCGACGCCCATCTCCTGCAGCCGCCGGATCGTGGATTTTGCGCCGGGAAACGGCCGCCCACCCGATGTGATCACGTATTCGATGGCGTTTCTGGTGGTATTGAGGATAACGCCGCTTGCCATGGCGACAACGGCCTCTTTTTTGCAGATCTTCCAGACCGTCCGGATGCATTCCTGCAGGTCGCCGATGCGGGCCTTTTTGTCGGCGGCGAGGGCCGATGCGACCTGGTCGGCCGTCACGACGCCGCATGCGCAGGCGATGCCGAATCCGATGCGGTGCTCGGCAAGATAGGCGGACAGCAGCATGTCGGGAGATGCATCGATAATGTCGCGGGAATGAACGTAAATCGTCACCAGCGCCCGGTCATCGCTGGCATACGTCAGCGTCGTCGTTTCGATATCGACGAGCATCTCGTCGTGCAGGACGTCCTTCGCCACCCGGTAGGTATGCAGCAGGGTACCCGCACTGTCAAATACAACGGCTACCGACATTGGATTTCGCCAATACATCTATGTATAGCGTGCCACCTTATCATTGAATCGCATGTCGCTTGCCGATACCGCCGGAAAAATCGCCGGTATGGAAATCAGGGGCGCCGGAAGGATTGCCCGGGCTGCGGCGGAGGCGCTCGCCGACCACGCCCGCACCGTTACGGCTCCGGGCCGGGACGCGTTCGTCGCCGAGATGCAGCGTGCGGGATCCGTCCTTTGCGCAACGCGGCCCACCGCCGTCTCGCTCCCGAATGCCGTCCACTTCGTGCTGCACGGCTGCGAGGCCGCGGCGTCGGCAGCAGAGGCACGAGAAAGCGTCCTTTCCCGCGCCGCCCGGTTCATTGCGGATTCAGAAGCGGCGATTGCCCGGATTGCCGAATACGGCGCACGCCATATTCCCGATACCGCGACCCTGATGACCCACTGCAACTCGGAGGCGGCGCTTGCCTGCATCCTCGAAGCCCGCCGGCTCGGCAAGGACATTACGGTCTACGCAACGGAAGTACGGCCGAGAAACCAGGGGCTGCTGACCATCCGCACGCTGAACGATGCAAACATCCCCACCCGGTACATCGTCGATTCAGCGGCACGGAGCTACATGAACGAGATCGATCTGGTGATCGTCGGCGCCGACGCCATCACCGTCAACGGTGCGGTCGTCAACAAGATCGGCACCGCCCAGGTCGCCCTCGCCGCCCACGAGGCGCGGACGAACCTCATGGTGGCGGCCGAGACGTACAAGTTCGCCCCGAGAACCCTCCTCGGCGAACTGATCCCCATTGAAGAGCGGGCGGGAGCCGAGGTGCTTGACCCGGCGGTCGCAGCATCGCTGCCCTTTGTCACGATCCGCAATCCCGCATTCGATGTCACCCCCGCCCGCTACGTCGATCTGATCGTCACCGAAAAGGGCGCAATCCCCCCGAATCTTGCGTACATCGTCATTCGCGAGTATTTGGGGTGGTCGATTGACGAGTTCCAAAAGACATTTGTGATACACCACCAAGATCAGGACTGAAGTGCCATGGCTGATGTGATCGCCACCTATTATTTCATCCCGGATACCGTGACGACGCCGGAAGCGGCGGCGGAGGCGATCCGCGATGAAGAGACGACCGGGACGTGGACGGACATCACCACCCGTCTTTCATACGTCCAGCGGCTCGACGGCTCGGTGGAGTCCGTCGAACCTGCGGGCGAGGGATATGTCACCCGCATCCGGTTCCCCGCCGAACTCTTCGAACCGGGGAATATCCCGCAGTACCTCTCGATCGTTGCCGGCAACCTCTTCGGGCTCTCCCGGCTCTCGGCGGTCCGGCTGCTCGATATCGAGCTGCCCGACGTGCTGGTCCCGTTCCGCGGCCCAAAATTCGGGATCCAGGGGATACGGAGGCTCATCGGGACGAAAAAACGCCCGCACGTCGGCACCATCATCAAGCCCAAGGTCGGGCTGACGCCGTCGGATACGGCGGCGGTTGCGTTCCAGGCGGCCATCGGGGGCGTCGATTTCATCAAGGACGACGAAACCCTCACCGACCAGCCCTTCTGCCCGATCGCCGAACGCGTCCCCGCGGTCATGGCGGCGCTCGACGAGGCGCGAAGCGAGACGGGGCGGCAGGTGCTCTACGCGGTCAACATCACCACCCGGGCCGACCGGATTGTCGAGCGGGCGCTCGAGGCGATCGAGCTCGGCGCGAACACGATCATGATCGACGTCATCACCGCCGGTTTTTCAGCACTCCAGGCACTGGGAGAAGAACAGGCGATCAAGGTGCCCATCCACGTGCACCGCACCATGCATGCCGCGATGACCAGAAATCCGCAACACGGCATCGCCATGCGCCCCATCGCCCGGCTGGTCAGGATGCTGGGCGGCGACCAGCTGCACACCGGCACGGTCAGCGGCAAGATGGGGCATGACCCGTCCCTGCTTGTCGGGGACAACCAGGCGCTCACATCGGCCTATTTCGGCATGAAACCCTCGTTTCCGGTTGCGAGCGGCGGGCTGCACCCCGGGAAGGTCTATGCGGAACTGCAGGCGCTCGGCACCGATATCGTGCTGCAGGCGGGCGGCGGCATTCACGGGCATCCCGACGGGACCGCGGCGGGTGCGCGGGCGATGCGGCAGGCGGTGGACGCCTTCATGGCCGGCGTGCATGTCACCGAGTACGCCCGCGACCACTACGAGCTCGAGCGTGCCCTCGCGACATGGGGGACGGCATGATGGTTCGCGCCGTGACGGGGAATGCATATAGGCAGCCCGCACCGATGATAATGACAGACCCTATGGAGGACCTGCCATGGAAATAAGCTTTGTAAAACTGCAGGGCAACGGCAATGACTTCGTGCTCATCGACGAATATGCAGGAGTCGTGATTCCCGATGAGATGAAGGCGGCGTTTGCACGGCTCTATTGCGACCGGCGGTTCGGGATCGGAGCCGACGGCATCCTGTTCCTGTCAAAACCCGAAAAAAACGACATTAAAATGCGCCTTTTCCAGCCCGACGAGAGCGAGGCGGAGATGTGCGGCAACGGCATCCGCTGCCTCGTCAAATACGCCCATGACGCCGGATATGTCGGGGAGCACTGCACGGTCGAGACGCTCGCCGGCGAGATTTCGGTGACGCTCGGGTACCGCGAGGAGGTCTTTTACGCGACCATCACCATGCCGGAACCAGCGTTCGACCGCCCGTCGATCCCGGCGTCCGGGGATGGGGAGTATCTGGAAACCATCGGCGGGTACGAGGTCTATGCCGCAAACACCGGCGTTCCGCATGCCGTCGTCTTTGTCGAGGAGATCGGCGATGTGGAAATCGGGAGGATCGGGCCGATCATCCGCAACCACCCGACATTTCCCGAGGGGGCGAATGTCAACTTCGTCGAAGTGGTGAACGAAAACGAAATACGGATCCGCACCTTCGAGCGCGGTGTCGAGGGAGAGACGTTCTCCTGCGGGACGGGGGCGACGGCGTCGGCGGCAGTCGCCCACCGCCTCGGCTATGCCGGAGAGCCCGAGAAAAAGTACGTGGGCACGAAGGTGCAGGTGATCACCAGGGGCGGCCCCCTCACCATCTATCTCGATAAAGAGACGCTGATGGAAGGCCCCGCCGAAACGGTCTTCGAAGGCGTCATCCT
>JAAEEQ010000086.1 GCA_013415665.1 Methanomicrobiales archaeon | reverse complement strand
ATCGGCGTTGCGGATGAGGAAAAGCTCAACGCCGTCAAGGAAAGGATCCGCAAGAAACTCGAGGAGAACGGCATCTGCCAGGCCCTCGCCAAGTACGGCACGGCCGTGCTGGTCAATATCATCAACGAAAACGGCATCCTGCCGACGAAAAATTTCCAGTCCGGCCACTTTGACGATGCCGAGAAGATCTCCGGGGAAACCATCGCATCGACGATATTAAAGAAGAACACCGGGTGCTACGGCTGCATCGTGCGGTGCAGCCGGGTATGCGAGGTTGACGGCGTCGTGCACGAGGGGCCCGAATACGAACCGGTCTGGGCATTCGGCGCGGATCTCGGGATCGCCGACCTGCCGTTCATCGCAAAGGCAAACTGGCTCTGCAACGATATGGGGCTCGATGCCATCGCGACACCGGCAACCATCGCCGCTGTCATGGAGATGCGTCAACGCGGCTACATCGACAGGGGCCCGGAGTTCGGGAAGACCGAAGGCCTGCTAGACCTGATCCGCGACATGGGATACCGGCGGGGCTTCGGCGCGGAACTCGCCGACGGCTCCCATGCATTCACCACCCGGTACGGGCATCCGGAACTGTCCATGAGCGTGAAAAAGCAGGAGCTGCCGGCCTACGATCCCCGCGGCCTGCAGGGCCACGGCCTTGCCTATGCGACCTCGGTCCGCGGCGGGGATCATGTCTATGCCTACCTCATCGCCCCTGAAGTGCTCGGATCGCCGGAAAAGCTCGATCCGTACACGAGCGAAGGCAAACCGCTGTGGGTGAAGATCTTCCAGGATCTCTCCGCCGCCATCGATGCATCGGGCATGTGCCTCTTCTCCTCGTTCGCCCTTGACGGGAAGGACTATGCGGATCTCATTGCGGCGGCGACCGGCATGCCCCTCGATGCCGACGGGCTGATGAGGATCGGAGAGCGGATCTGGAACGTGCAGAAGCTCTTTAACCTGAAAGCAGGCATCACCAAAGCCGACGATACGCTGCCCGAACGGCTGCTTGCGGAACCGCTGCAGGAAGGAGCGCCGAAGGGCCGCGTCTGGGAGCGCCAGCCCATGCTCGACGAGTACTACGGCCTGCGCGGATGGGATGCCGACGGCGTCCCGACACCGGCAAAACTCCGCGAACTGGGTATCGGCTGACGGGACTACCGCGGGGCGTTCGCATGCTCACAGACGGGGCAAAAGAGCAGTACCGGCGGCAGCTGGCGCTGATCGGTGAAGCGGGGCAGGAGCGGCTTCTCCGTGCTTCCGTTCTGGTAGCGGGCGCCGGCGGCCTCGGGACGGCCATCGCGCTGCAGTGCGCTTTTGCGGGGATCGGGCGGATACGGATCGTGGACGGGGATGTCATCGAACGCACCAACCTCAACCGGCAGATCCTG
Organism: Methanomicrobiales archaeon; assembly: GCA_013415665.1. Classification (GTDB taxonomy): domain Archaea; phylum Halobacteriota; class Methanomicrobia; order Methanomicrobiales; family Methanomicrobiaceae; genus LKUD01. The sequence goes on along the minus strand of JAAEEQ010000086.1, from coordinate 5,046 downwards.
TACCGCGAGGGCGACATCGGGAGATACAAGGCGGATGCGGCCGCCCTGCGGCTTGAAGGCATTCATCCGGATCTCCGCGTCGAAGCGGTGCATACGGGCATCACGGAGAAGAACGTGGACGCCTTTGTGCAGGGGTGCGATATCGTGCTCGACGGCATGGACAACTACCCGGCACGGTACCTGCTGGATGCGGCCGCCCGTGCGGCGCGGGTCCCGTTCGTGCACGGGGCGGTGCATGGCTTTTACGGGCAGGTGTCGACCTTCATCGCCGGGATCACCCCCTGCCTCCGCTGCCTCGTCCCGTACCCGCCCCCGGATGGCGCGGTCCCGATCCTGGGCGTGACGGCGGGAGCGATAGGCTGCATCCAGGCAACCGAGGCCATCAAGTACCTTGTGGGCACCGGCAGCCTCCTGACGTCCCGGGTGCTCCTCTGGGACGGCCTGGGAGGCGATGCGGTGGTCGAGGCGGTCGAAGGAAATCCCGGTTGTCCGGTCTGCGGCGGAACCGCGGGTGCCGGGAGGTGATGCGATGAAGGTAACGGTGAAGGCCTTTGCAATCCTGCGGGAACATATGGACCGGGTGACAACGGTAACGCTTGCCAGCGGTGCCAATGTCCGGGATCTGCTGGATCTGCTGACGGCACGGCATGCCGGGCTTGCGGGCGAGCTCTTTACAGCGCCCGGCGTGCTGAAGGAGTATGTCAATATTCTCAAAAACGGCCGGAACATCCATTTTATCGCTGGCATGGACACAAAACTCGAAGACGGCGATGTTATTGCCCTCTTCCCGCCGGCAGGCGGGGGGTAGGGGTTCCCGGCATGCCCGTAACAGGTGCCTATCACCCGGCAATATTACTAATCGGGGCGTTCCGGCGCCCTGTGGCATTTTGACGGCACCCGGAGTTCGAAGCGGGCTCCCGCCCCCGGCTCGCCGTTCTCCGCGATGGCGATCCCGGTGATGTCGAGGATCTCCTTGGCAAGGAACAGCCCGAGCCCCGTTCCCTTTCCGAAACCCTGGGAGAAGATCTTTTCCTTGTCTGCGGCGGAAATCCCGCAGCCGTTGTCCTCGTAGACGATCGTCACCCCGTCGCCGTCGGCGCGGGATGACACCCTGACCTCGGAAACCCTGCCCCCGTGACGGCGCGAATTGTCAAAGAAGTTAAAAAAGACTTTTTCCAGCATCGGATCGGCGAAAATCTCGAGCGAACCGGTGCTGACCGTCAGGGTTATCGCCGCCGGGAGGCCGGCTGCCGCATGCCGGACCACCGTGTCCACCCGCTGCCACCGGGGCGCACGGATGCCGAGGCTCTGGTAATCACGGGTGAAGGAGATCTTTCGCTCGATCTCCTTTCCGGTTTTCTCGATATTTCCGAGGAACTTCTGCATGAGGGGTTCTTCGGGAAGGATTTCCTTGAGGAGCCCGATATTGCCCGACAGCCCCGTGATCTGGTTGAGGATGTCATGCCGCGTGATCTCCGAGAGGAGGTGCATCTTTTTGTTTGCCATTTTCATGGCGTTTTCCGCCTGCTTTCGCTCCGTCACATCCCTGACGATGGCAAGGGAATTCCGGGACCCCCCGATCTCGACCGCAGAAATGGAAAGTTCGGCCGGAAACCGCTCCCCGTTCCTGCGGATTGCCTCCATCTCAACGGTCGAGCCGATGAGGGCGCCCGTCCCGCTCATTTCAAAATGCTCAAAGCCCGCCGCAGCGGCTTTTTCAAACTCGCCCGGCACGAGGAGGCTGTGTACATTCCTGCCGAACACTTCTGCCGGGCGGTACCCGAAGATGCGTTCCGCCGCAGGGTTCCACATGGAAATCCTGCCTTCGCGGTCGGTCATGATGACGGCGTCGTGTGCGGCGGTACTGATGGCCCTGAACATCTGTTCGCTCTCCCGGAGTGCGTCCTCTGCTTTTTTCCGCTCCGTGATGTCGAGCAGCGAGACCACGCTCATCAAAGAGTCCGGAATGAGGGCTACCGTGAGATAGATGTGCCGTATCTCGCCGCTTCCCGAGCGAACCCGGAATTCGTAATTGCGCGGTGCGCTCGCCGGATCCTGCCGCCGTGCCGCACTGTAGCCCAGCATCATCTCCAGATCCTCCGGCACGATGAACTCCCGCCAGCATTTTCCGCCCTCGAGCTCCTCTTTTGAAAGGGCGAGGAGTTTTGCCAGTTCGTTGTTGACCACGATGAAACGGGTGTTCTCGTCCACGACAGCGGTCGGCAGGCTGGTCGTCTCGAAGATGGTCTGGTACCAGGCTTTCGCCTTCCGGAGTTCTTCGTCGGCCTTTTTCCGGTCGGTGATGTCGATTGCGGTAACGATGCCTGCCGGCCTGCCGTGGAGTTCGATAAAGCCGCTTGATAGGTCAATCCACCGCTCCGTCCCGTCCTTTGTCCGGACCTGCAGTTCATAGCGGTACGCGGTGGTATCCCCCTTCTGGCGTGTCGCCCCGCGTTGCCGTATCATGTCATGGTACGGTGATTCGACAAAATCCCAGAAGTACATCGATTTCAGTTCCGCTTCGGAGTACCCGCTGATCTCCTCTGCCGCCGGGTTGGCATACACCCACCGGTCGTCCTGGTAGACCAGCACGGCCATGGGCGTCGACTCCGTAAGCGCCCTGAATTTTCCCTCGCTTTCTTCGAGTTCGCGGTTCTGCCGGACAAGCAGGTCGCGGCTGGCTTTCGCATCCTCGTAAGCCGCCTGCATCTGCCCGTATGCCGCCTGCAGTTCCTCCTCGTACCGGATCCGGTCGGAGATGTCCCGGATCACCCCGACGATCGAGGAGAGCCGGCCCTGTGCCTCGTACAGCGGTGAGAGTTTTATCTCTGCAAAAAACGTCGTGCCATCCTTTTTTATGCCCTTGAACTGCCGTGTCCAGACCCGCCCGGCCTCCAGGAGCTCCTGAAAGCCCGCCGAAAGGCGGTCGCGGTCCTCGTTCGCAACCAGGCATGCCGGCTCTGCCCCGAGCAGTTCGTCCACCGAGTACCCGAACAGCACCGCCGCCGCTTCGTTGATATAGGAGATGCGGCTCGCCGAATCGATGACCACGACCGAATCGAGCACCTGCTGGGCGATGTTGCTGAGAAAGGCCCGCTCCTTTTCCGCCTGCCGTTTTTCGACGGCCTGCCGGACCTTGTGCGCCAGTTCCGTAAACTGCGATTTCGGATCGCCGCCCTTCTGGATGTAGAAATCGGCACCGTTCTCGAACGCCTCAATGGCGACACGCTCCCTGCCCCGGCCGGTGAAGATGATGAACGGCAGATCCATCCGGCGTTGCCGGATCTCTTTTAAAAAGTCGATCCCGTTCATGCCCGGCATTTCATAGTCCGAGATCACCGCATCGAACGAACCGCCCTCCAGCAGGAGGAGGCCCTCGGGGGCGGATTCGGTCGTTTCGACCTGGAAGCCGAAATTTCGTTCGAGGTAAATTTTCGTGATGTCCAGGATTGCAGACTCGTCGTCAACAAAAAGCAGGTGGATCATCCGTATGCTCTCAAGAGATAATGTTCCGGGACTATCATATTAATGTACGGCATTGCGGCACAATCCGGGGGCCCCTCTCAGGACAGCCCGCCGATGACCCGTGCGAGCCGGGCCATCCCCTCCAGCATCTCGTCAGGGGCCGTTGCGGAGAAATTGAGGCGGATCGTCTCCTCGCCACCGCCGTCCACGAAGAACGGCGTGCCCGGCAGGACGGCGACTCCCTGCCGTATCCCCTCCCGAAAGACCTTCATGCCTGCAACGCCGGGCGGGAGCGTTGCCATCAGAAACATCCCGCCCTGGGGGGTGGTATGGGTCATTGCGGGCGGGAACCGGTCGTCCAGAAGATCGCACATCAGCCTGCAGTTCTCACCGTAGGCGCGGGCGATGGGGGCGACGTGGGCGTCAAGGTCATGGCGTTCCAGGTACCTGGCCAGAATCATCTGGCAGAGGAAGTTGGAGTGGAGATCGGCTGCCTGTTTTGCGACGTTGAACTCGGCAAGAATCTCCTGCGGAGCGTATATCCAGCCGATGCGCATTCCCGGGGCGACGATCTTTGAAAACGATCCGCTCATGATCACCCGGTCCGGGGCGTACTTTTTCACCGGAGGGCGGGGCTTTCCGTCAAAAAACAGCTCGCCGAAGGCATCGTCCTCGTAAAAGAGGGTGTCGGTATCCTCCAGTATCCGGGCGACCGCCCGGCGCACGGGTTCCGTGTAGCTGATGCCCGAGGGATTCTGGGAGTTGGGGATGCCGTAGAAGAAGGCGGGACGCTTCCGTTCCATTGCTTCTGCGAATGCCGTGACGTCCACGCCGCTGGCGGTGAGCGGCACGGCGCAGAACGACGGTTCGTAGAGCGAAAAGGCCTCGATGGCGCCGAGGTACCCCGGGCGCTCCATGGCGATCGTATCCCCCGGATTGACCAGTATTTTCGCCGCAAGATCGAGGCATTGCTGGGACCCGTTGACGATCTGGATCTCGTCGGGTGTCGCGGGAATCCCGAGGCGTGAACGATAGCGCCGGGCGATAAAGTCCCGCAGCGGCAGGTGGCCGTCGGTCGTGGAATACTGCAGTGCCGTCCGGCCGTACTCGTCGAACACCTCCCGGGCGGCGTCGGCGATTCCCGGCGCATCGATATAGCCCGTGGAGGGCAGGCCGCCTGCGAATGATATGATGGCCGGGTCGGCCGAGACCCGGAATAACTCGGAGAGGAATGATTCCGGCACGTTCCGCATGCGATCGCTGAAGCGGTACCGTGCCGCCCGTCTCTCTGTCTGGTTCATGGCTCTCTTCCCTCTGTCTTTTGTGGTAATCCCGGAAAAACCGGACGTGGCATGGTCATCGGTCAATGCCGGCCCGTGCGCGGACGCCGCTTGCGAAGTAGTGTTTGATCTCGCGCATCTCGGTGACCAGATCGGCAACGGCGATGAGCGATTCCGGTGCATACCTGCCCGTCAGCACCACTTCGACATGGTCCGCACGCCCTTCTAGCATCGCCGTGACCTCGTCGACGCCAAAGAGCCCGTAGTGCAGCGCCACATTCACTTCGTCGAGCACCACCAG
>JAAEEQ010000010.1 GCA_013415665.1 Methanomicrobiales archaeon | reverse complement strand
ATCGACTTGAAGTTCGCAGAGCGGATCCGGTAGATTTTGATCGCAACCGGACGGCCGCCGGTCTCGCCGTAAAAGACATTCGCCTCCTTGCCGGTGGAGATCGACCCCCCGATCGCCGTTATCAGTTTTTTGTGCACCAGGCGGTAAAGGGCAAGGAGCGTCACGTCGTCGAAGACATTTTCCATGACCTTCATCTGGTCCGCGTCCTTGATGCGGACACCCATCTTCTCCACTTCCCGGTCGAACCGGTCGGTGATACCGTCCAGACTCACAGCGTTCTCCTGTCAGGTCAGATAGTCCCGTGCGGCTGCCAGGATGTCCACAAGCCCGTCGGCCGCCGCCTGTTTCAGATCCATCGGGTGCACCTTTCCATTCGCGTATGCCGCTTCGATCGCCCCGTACGAATCGAAGGCGGCATCGCCGCCGAACTTCTCCGGGCGCCGGACCGTCAGGCTCCCGAGCCGGGGAAAGACGTGGAACTGCAGTATCTGGAGCACCGGATTGTTGTCCGTCTCGGGAGGGCAGAAGGCCTTTTTGCATTTTTTCCGGATGACCTCCTCGGGATCGGCGACAGAGATGTAATTTCCGGACGACGAGGACATCTTCTTGCCGTCGAGCCCGTTGAGGATCGGCGTGTGGATGCAGACCGGCGCGGTTCCCCCCACGGAGGGGAGGTGTTCGCGGGCGAGCATGTGAATCTTTCTCTGGTCGATCCCCCCGACCGCGGCATCGACGCCGAGGGTCTCGATATCGACCATCTGCATGATGGGGTAGACCATCTGCGACACGGTGGGGTGCTCCATCTGGCGCCCGACCTCGTCCATGCTGCGCTTTGCCCGGTTGAGCGTGATCTGCTGGGAAAGCTCGAGCACGCGGAGCTCGTATTCGGGATTCAGCTGCACATCGGATCCGAGCACGAAATTGACTCCGGTCAGCCCGACAGCCTCGAAACAGCGGCGGTTGTAGTCGGCAAGATCCCGCACCTCCTCCATCGTGCCCTTCCGGTTGAGGAACGCATGGAGATCGGCGAGAAGTACGGTTACCTCGAAGCCTGCATCGCGCATATCGATGAGCTTGTTGACGGTGACGAGGTGGCCGAGGTGGATCTCGCCGCTGGGTTCGTAGCCGGCATACACGCGCCTTTCCGGCCGGGAAAGCAGAGCGGTGAGTTCCTCCTCGGTAACGACTTCAACGGTGTTTCGGGTGACCAGCGAGAACGGATCCATTAAAAATTATGGGTGATGCGGGGTGTTAATGGTTATTCTAGAGGGGGGTAAAGCCCAACGAACGGTTGGTGGTGCTGATGGACTCGAGCGGATCGGGGGTGCCGTTCATCATCGCGCGGATGGCATCAACATTCTCCACGACGACGTCGGCCTCCTGGTGGATCGCCTGGAAGAGGTAGAGTTCGCGTTTGCCGACGACGGAGACCGACTCCTCGTAAATGCAGCTCTCCCATAAGTCGGAACGCGGCCTGCCGAGGTCACAGGCGTATTCCTTCAGTTCGGCGGTGCTCGTAATCCCGGTACCCTTCCGGACCAGGCCCATGCGGGGGTGTTTTTCGATGATCTCCAGGATCTCCTCCCGTGTGGCGTCGGCCCTGAGGTCCATCTGCACGACATGCATGTGGCAGAATGTCGTCGGCACGATCATGGCAAGGGTCACGATATCGATATGGGGGAGCACGGTCTGCACGTCGGGGCCGTGGTGGCTGGGAATGGTGACCGGGTTGAGCACGATGGCGTCCACCGGCCCCTTCTTGATGCCGCCGGGATCGGACCCGCGGCGCACCATGGTCGCCCGCACCTTTCCAACCCCGAACACCGAATCGACAGCGTTGATGATGCGGCAGAGGCCGGTCGTATTGCAGGAAACCACCCGCACCGCATCGCGGCCGAGCGCCGCCTCGTAGTTGCAGGAGCTGTTGAATGAGAACCCGGCGACTTCATGCTCTTCGCCGCCCTGCCAGATCGCCTTGACGTTGAAAAGCTCGTAGAGGGCCTTGTTTTTCGCCCCGACACCACCGGGAGTCGCATCAACGACGACATCGGCGTGCTTGAGCATCTCCTCGACATCCCCGGCGACCGAAATCCCGACTTTCTCGAATTTTTCCCGGTTTTTGATATCCGCAATATAGAGCGGATAGCCGCGCTTGTTGGCAACGTACGCTTCGGCACTGGGGCGGGTCTTGGAGACCCCGACGACTTCCATGTCGGGCTGGGCGGCGACGGCATCGGCGACGCGTTTGCCGATCGTACCGTAGCCATTGATTGCGACCTTTATCATACGAATCAGTAAGAATACATTCCTATAAAGCTTATGACAACATTCGCCTCCCCGCGTGCCGGATTTTCCCGCACCCTGCCGGAAGGCATATTGCAGTTTTAAAAGGATCCACGGCAAATATTCATAGTTCATGGCGAATCTATCGGGGTATATCCGTATGATGCGGATTGCGGACTGGATCCGGTTTTATCCGCTGTTTCCTCTCGCCGGCGCCTTTTTCGCCGGGGCCGTCCCGGCCGTCCTCGCAGGAACGGCGGGCATTTTCTTCTTTCTTACCGCGTACGGTTTTGTGGTCAACAACTACTACGACGTCGACATCGATCGCCGCCACCTGCAGAAGGCCCGGAAAAATACCAATCCGCTTGCAGCCGGACAGGTAAGCCGTGCCGGCACCCGTTTGCTGATGGCTGTTCTCCTGGCGTTTCCCTTGATTGCAGCCCTCTGTGCGGGATGGACGGCATGGCTTGCCGTCATGGCATGTGCTGCCGCCCTGACCCTGTACTCTGCGCCGCCCCTGCGGCTGAAGGACCGTTCGTGGTGGGATGTCGCCACCCATGCCCTGATGTTCGGCGGCCTGCCCTTTCTTGCCGGCGTCGCCCTTGCCGGCGGCACCCTGCTGTCCGCTCCCGCCCTTGCCGCCATGCTGCTGGCATCGGCAATCTGCGCCGAAGCGCTGATCATTCACCAGATCAACGACTATGCCGAGGACTGCGGCACGGCGCAGACAACGGTCGTCGCTCTCGGGAAGGCGGGAGGCTGGGGACTCCTGTTCCTGTCGGTGCTCGGCAGTTTCGCAGCGCTTGCCCTCTGCATTCCGCTCTGCCTGCCGCCGCTTCCCGTACTGGTCACAGCAGGGCTCTTTTTACTGCTCTACCCCGTCGTCAGCTGCCGCCGGGAGATCATCACGGACGGCAGAACCTGCTCCCGGAGAATCATCGTCTCCTGCCTTGCCTATCTGCGCTGACGGGTGAGGCAAAGCCCTCATTACCGATGGATGCGTAGGAAAAGTGATGATGCGCACAGCTGGCTTCTTCTGGCAAAAAAACGGGAAAATACTGGCAGTCATCCTTGTCACGGCGTGCTGCCTCGCCCCGGCAGCCGCGGCCGGAACCGCACCGCCGGACGCGTGGCACCGCATCTTCGACGGCAGCGAGTTTGTGCTTTACTCGGTCATTTCCCGCGCGGACGGCAGCTATGTCGCCGGCGGCGAAGCGGGGCTCGGAGCCGCGGTCGTGTTTCTGAATGCCAGCGGCTATCCGGAACGGGTGGCATACGTCAGGGCCACAACGGGGTCCGCCGCAATTATATGGGCCCGGGAGACGGCGGACGGTGGATTGCTGCTGGTTTCTGATACGCAGGAGCTTATTGCAACCGATAATGCCGGAAAACCGCGGTGGTCGTATCCGGCGCCCGAAAACCTGCGCCTGCAGGCAATCGATGCGGGGGGAGAAGGTGCGGTGCTTGCATTCGATGACGGCGTGGCGCAGGTAACGTCGGTGTCGGGCGACGGAAGCGAACGGTGGTCGCGGCAGTTTGCGGGATCGGCCGACGGCGCCACCCTCGCGCTCAGGAGCATCCGGGCACAACCCGGGGGCGGCATTGTTGCCGGGGGATATGCTGTTGTCGGAACCGGTACCGAAGGCGTGCTGCTCGGCACCGATCGCGATGGCAACCGCCTCTTCGAGTGGCGCTATCCGGATCTTGCCGCTATCCCTGCTGTCGCGGTTCGCGGCGACGGCGGTTATGCATTCTGCGGCTACGCACCCTCCGGCGATGCCATCGGCGATGTGCCGGTGCTGGCGTCCGTCGGCGCCGGCGGCGATCTCCAATGGCAGCGTCCCCTTGCCGGGTATTGTTCCGCGTGCTCCGTCATCGTTCCCCACCGGGACGGCGGGTATCTCCTTGCGGGTGCGTTGCCGGTAGCGCCGGGCGGCAGGAGCGGAGGGGACGTCCTCCTGCGCACGGATTCGCTCGGCACCGTCCTCTGGTCGCGTGCGGTTCCCGGCGGCGTCATCTCCTCCGTCCAGCAGGCGCCGGACGGCGGGTACGTGATCGGCGGGATCAGCACCGCCGAAGGCGGGGACAGGGCCGCATCGTTTCTCCTGAAAATCGAGCCAGAAACCAGTACGACGCCGGCAGCGGCGGGATCGTGGGTGGTGCTTGCCGCCGGGATATGCGCTGCCCTGCTTGCTGCCGGATTGCGCCGCCGCAGGTAACCGTGCTGCCGGTGCAGTGGCTGCCGGCAGGACGCGTTACCGGCTTTTCCAGTATTCTTTCGCTTCCTCTTCCATTTGTTCGAGGCGGTCGTAGTAATCGGGGAACTCGTTGAGATGGGCGAGGGCGATCTTCCCGGTGATCAGGAGGTCGTCATTCGTCACGTTGGTATGGGGGTCCTGCGTGCCGTGTTCGAGTTCGACTTCCATGCCGATCCGGAACTGCTCAAGGTCGAACCGGTCCCAGGCAATGCCGAGTTGTTCGCCGATGGTTTTCGCCTGCTCCGGAGAAATTCTTTTTTTGCCCGACATCATCTCTCTCCTGTACCAGCCTCATCGGCGGTATCGTAAAAAAGGGTTCTGATCAGGGGACCGGGATCGCGGCAGTCGAGATCGGAGCCGGATAGGAGGGAAGAAACGAATGACGATGCAGGCTTCACCGCCATCAGCTGACTGCGTCATCGCTGTCGATCTCGGTGCATCGTGGGTGCGGGCGGCGCAGGTGTCCCCCAATGGACGGATCTTTTCCCGGATAGCGGCGCCAACGCCACGGAACGGGGATTCCGGCGGTGTGGTCGCCGCTGAGGTTTCCCGCCTTATCGGCATGCTGCAGCAGGGTGGGGATACCGTCCCCTGCCGGGCCATCGGCATCAGCGCGGCAGGGCCGCTCGATGTTGCCGGTGGCGCCGTGGTCTCCCCGCCAAACATGCCGTTTGCGCGTATCGATCTTGCCGGTCCGCTCTCCCGGCGGCATGCCGTGCCCGTCGTGCTCCTCAACGACTGCCGTGCGGGAATGCTGGCGGAGCGGTGGCTGGGTGCGGCACGCGGGGTGGACAACGCGGTGTATATTACTTTCTCGACGGGCATCGGCGGTGGTGCGCTCGTCAACGGGACTCTCTGCACCGGGAAGAACGGCAATGCCGGTGAGATCGGCCACCTGTTCGTGGATTCGCGGTACGGCCTGATCTGCGGGTGCGGGGGTGAAGGGCACTGGGAGGCGTACGCCTCGGGAACCGGGATTCCGCGATTTTTTGAGCGCTGGTGTGCCATGGAAGGGATTGCGAAGGGAGCGCTGCCGGCAACGGCGGCGGAGGTCTTCGCTGCGGCCGGGCGGGATCCTGAAACCGCCGCATTTTTTGAAGAACTGGGAAAAATCAATGCACGGGGGATTCTGGGGGTTGTCGTAGCATACGAACCTGCCCTGATCATCCTCGACGGACCGGTCATCCGGAACCATGCAGCGCCGGTCATCGAGCCGCTCCGGCGGCATTATGAGGCGTATCTCCCGCTTCCCTGCATAGCGCTCAGTCCCTTGTGCGGGGATGCGCCGCTGCTCGGTGCTGCCGCGTACGCACTGGAGCGATCCCGCCATTAGGCCGCCGGCAGCGCCTGTGGTGGGGTCATGGGCATGCCTGCCGGTTCGATCCGGGAAACGGTAGCGTACCGCCCGCCGCCACCCAGCACCGCCTTCACGCCGGCGACCGGGATGCTGAACCTGCCGGCAGGCGTGATGTCGATGACAAGCGCTTTTCCCGTACCGGAGCGCCGGACGGACCCTGCGGTTCCCGAAAGGCGATCCGTCCAGGCACGGCAGAGAAACTCTACCCTTCCGCTTCCCGGTCCGCGGATTACTGCCGAGAGTTCCCCGGCGCGGATGCCGTAGCGGTGCCCCTGAATGCACACCTCAGCGATCCGGTGGCGGATACCATGGGCGTCCTCCGCACGCTCCCTGCTGAGGTGAAGATACCCGGCTTTCTTCAGCATGATCGTAACTGCTCTCCGATCAGCAGATTCCGCTCCTTCCGCTCATAAGGCAGCGCCGGGCGGAGGGTGAAACTGTTCCTCCCGGCAGAAGGCGGCATCCGGTGTATCAATCGTGCCCGTATGCCTGCCGCACGCAGTCGGCAAGGCCGGCAAGCAGCACCAGCAGGAAGACGGCGGGATAGAGCAACCGGGCGAAATCCGGCAGCCCCTCAAAGACCGAAATCCCGGAGAAGGTTCCCGTCAGGAGCAGCAGTCGCACCAGGAACATGACGAGGAGCACGCTGCCGGCAGCGGCCGCAAAGGGTCCCGGGAGCGATGCGGGAAAGGGCAGGGCGCGGAACACTTCTCCAAGCAGGAACAGCACCGAGAAGAGGAGCACCAGGCCGATATTCCGGGTGAAAAAGGCCGATACGGCCTGTAACGCCGGTGGTGCGCCTTCGGTGGCGAGCAGGCTCAGGGCTCCCGCGATGACAAGGAACACGCCGATACCTGCCAGCCGGGAGAGGACGATCGCTGCCAGTGCCGGGGTCTTTTGGGGCGTCATGATCGAAATTCCGTTCTTCTGGCAGGAGGTATCGGCATTCCGGCACGAAAAAGATCACGGTCCGCCCCACGCCGCCTGAAGCGTATCGCCCCCGGGCACTCCTCTCTGCAGGCACGGCTGCTGCCGGGAGGAACGAATGGTGGATCCCCGGGTGGTCGGGGAATGCCTGCCGGGACACGCTCATCGCCGGGTGTTCCGGCGGGGGGTGGCAGCAGGGCCCGGGGAACACTGGTGACGGGCGAAGGGCGCCATGCGGTGATCTGATCGGCACCCCCCGAACGGTGCCGTCAGCTCGCATAGCGCCCGAAAAAGGCGTGCTTCCTTCGTTTCGCCCCGATCAGGCTTTCTGGAGGTGGCTCTTGTCGGCCCCGCAGACCGGGCACTCCCAGTCGTCGGGAAAATCGGCGGGAAGCGTGCCCGCGGGAATGTTCAGGTCGGGATCGCCCTTTTCAACGATATACTCGTATGCATTGCAGACATCACAGACGTATTTGGTCATGGTCTCTCGGCCGGAATACTCTGCATGCACTGATTTAAGCGTTGGGCATCCCGCCGCAGGAGCCTGCCGTCACCGGATGCCGGTATCGATCGCAATATCGACAGTCCGGGTTTCGCCCGCCGCCAGGATCACCCGGCAAGGCACGTCGTCGCTCCGGTCGATGCCCGCCGGGGCGATATCGATGACGTACGTTCCCGGCGGCATGTCCGGTACCCTGTTATCGGGTCGACGGAAAGCGTCCGGATGACGGTTTTTCCGTCGGCTGCCATGACAATGACGGATCGTGCCGCATAGGCCGCCTCGATCTGCTCTCCGGTGAGCGTGCAGGGCTCGACCGGACAGAGGGGCCCGATGGCCACGCTGCCCTGTATGACACCCTCTTCTCCCATCGCTGCGCACCCGCAGGCAAGGGCCGCGCCGGAGAGGGCAATAATCAATGCCAATGCCAGGGCTGCCCAGGATGCCATCCGTCCGTCATCGTGCCGGTACCTCGCCATCGCTCCTCCTGTTTGGTATACCTCTCTAACAACAGTTGCGAAAAAACGCCGCCGGGGGAGGGCCCCCCGGATAGCACACGAATCAGTAGCTCGGCATGTCGAACGCCGTCCACCTGAGCATGGCGCGGTCCAGCAGGAACCATGCGGCCGGCAGGAGCACGACGCTTCCGGCGGCATACCACGGATCAAGGATGGAGACGAAGATAAGGACGAGCAGCGCCGGGCTGATGGCTGCCAGGTAGAGGAGAAAGACACGGACCTGGTAAAGCATTACCGACGGGTAGAGACCGGTCAGCCGGACCGTGACCGCAAGTGAGTAGGCCGATACCGATAGAAAAGCGAGCACCGCCGGTACAACGGCACCCGCATCACCCGCTGCTGCCGCGGCAAGGATCAGCACGGCAAGGGAAACGAGATTGATAACGCCATAACTCTGCAGTTTGCCGGTAATCACGGTCCGCACATCCACCGGGAGAAAGGCGTACGCAGAGAAGGTATCGAACTCCGTCAGCCAGTTATAGGTTGTCGACGATATGACCCCGAGCAGCACCGCGAAGACGATGAGCGGGGAAAGCCCCGGGATAAACCGGAAGAGGACGGACAAAAAGACCCAGACGAGGCCGAGCGGCATGAGAAACGAGAAAATGATCTTGGCGATCCCTCCCTCGCTGCGCCGGAGGTCGAGGGCGTCCTTCGCCGTCAGCCAGGGGCGTGAAAACAGGGAAAGCCGGTCTGACAGCCCGTCGAAGCTGTTCGGGTACCGGCGTGCGGCGTCGGGATACTCGATAGTCGCCCATGCGATCGAAACGGCTGCCGGAATGCCGATCAGGGCAAGGGACGCAGCGAGCGGCAGGATTCCGGGGGCGAGGAGGAAGGCGTACGGGGGCAGCAGCATCGCAGGGCCGATGCCGGCGAGCGACGCCAGCGCGACGGCGACTGCCCCGGCGGCGAGGATTGCGCCGGCGATGCGGGGGGAACGGGCATAGAGTGTCGAAAGGAAGAAGACCACTGCCAGGCCTTCAAGAAACGAAAGGGAAAACGTGACCAGCAACAGAAGCGGGAATGCCGGCTCCATGCCGATGAAGGGTGCTGCCGCAGCAATACCGGCAACGGCCGGGATCACCCAGAGAAACAGGTAAAACAGGACGTCTTTGGCAACGAAGGTTGCAAAGATCGTGCGCTCAGAAAGCGGCAGGCTTCTCGAGGAGTAGGCGATCAGGCTCGCCTGCCCGAACCGCCGGTTCATGAACTCGCGGCCCATGATCCCGAAGCTCCCGACCATGACGCCCATCAGGGCAAACATCGCATGGACGATGAAGGCAAGGAGGGAGGCGGGCACGATTTCAAGAAATAAGGGCAGGATCCACGCGCCCATGAAGGAAAACGCGGCGATCATCACGGGGAAGAGCCCGAACCCGAGATTGCCCGCCATTGTTGCGTGGATACGCCACTCCTCTTTTACCATGGCGACAAAGAGGTCACGCATGGGCATGCCCCCGCACCCGTTCGAGGAAGAATCCCTCGAGGTGGCGATCGCCGGTAACGAGTTCGTCGATGGTGCCGTGGTGGAGGACGACACCGTTGTGCAGAATGGCAAAGGAGGTGCAGATCTCCTCCGCGATGCCGAGGATATGCGTGGAGAAAAAGACGGTCCCGCCGCCGGCCACGTACTCGGACAGGAAATCCTTGACCGTGCGCTGCATGATGGGATCGAGGTTGATGAGGGGTTCGTCGATGAACGCCAGCGGCGGTTCGTGCAGGAACGCCTGTGCGACCATCAGTTTCTGCCGGGTGCCCCGGGAGAGATCCTTGCAGAGTACCTGCCGTTTGTCGCGGAATTCAAGGATGTCGAACCATTTTTCAGCCTGCTCGTCGATGGCGGTAATCCCGCGGACCCTTCCAACGAAATGGAGGTACTCCTCCGCGGTGAGAAAGCTCGGCGGCGTCTCCTGTTCGGGGATGATCCCGATGCCGGCCCGGACGCGGACCGGATCAGCCGGGACATCGAGCCCCATAACCCGGACCGTTCCGGCATCGGGACGTATCTGGCCGGTCAGCAGTTTGTTCATCGTGGTCTTTCCCGAGCCGTTCGGGCCGAGAAGGCCGAAGAGCTCCCCCGCGGCGATGGAAAGTGTCACGTGATCGACGGCGGTCGTATCCCCGAAGGTTTTGGTCAGATCCTGTGTTTCGATGATGGCGGCCATGGAGCAAACACCCTAATGATAATCTATATTGATTATCACAATTGATAAACATTATTACGCATGACAACGACACCGATAAGATACTGCAGGGGTCACCGGCATGCCCGGCATTCGTAACCTTCTCTCCGTCCGGCTCCGCGATCGCCTCGCGTTTGCGGGACCCGCCCTGCTGCTCGCCGTCGAAGCGAGCGGCGAGCACGGGCTGACCGAAGTGCTCGCCGCCGGCGATGAGTACGGGTACGCCCTCCTCTGGGTCTTCGGCATCACGCTTCTGTTCAAGTTCGCCCTTTCACACGGCATCGCCCGCTATACCCTCGCAACAGGGGAGCCAATCTTTACCGGCTTAAGGGCCATACCCGGCCCGAAAAACTGGGAGGTGATCTTCATCATGTGGATCTATATCCTCGAGATGATCGGGTACGGCGGCATCGCGCTCTTTGCAGGCACCTTCCTGGCGGTGGTGACGGGCGGCGCCGTTCCTCCGCTTGCGATCACCCTCGCGGCGCTTGCCGTGATCATCGCGGTGCTTTGGCGGGAATCGCTTTTACGGCTGGAGGCGGTCATGACTGCGCTGGTGCTGGTGCTGGTTGCAGGCGTCGCCTACAGCCTCCTTGCCATCCCGCTCTCGCCCGAAACGGTGCCGGTGGCGGAACCGTTCGCCCTGATCCCCCACGGCTCCCTGATGACGATCATGGCCCTGATGGGTGCGGTCGGATCGGGGCTGAACCTGCTGCTCTATTCTGTCTGGCTGCACGAGGCGCAGGGCGGGAGCCACGGCGAATCCCACTTCCGTGCGTCGATGGGAAACGTCACCTCCACCCTGGCAATGGCGTTTCTGCTCATCGCCTTCATTGCCGTGGTCTTCTGCTCTCTCGGGAACGCGGCCAATGCCGGCGGGGAGGAGCACGGCACGACTATTGCGGATATCACCGAGGATGTTTCGCTGGTTCTCCTGGCTCTCCCCTTCGGCATGCCCGTCTTTCTCCTGACGGGATCCGCCATCCTCTTCGGGGCGGTCATCAGCGGGATGGACGGGCGAGCCCGCGCAATAGCGTCGTTTCTCCAATCGACCCAAAGCACTGACCTGGACGCCCGGACACTCTACCGGATCATCATTCTTGCATTCTGTGCCATCATCCTCATCGCAGCGCTCATAGGAAGCCCTGAGGCAATCATACGGTATATCTCCGCCTTTGCATCGATCATGTTCGCCGTTCTCGGGTTCATGCTCATCTACGTGGACCTCAGCCTGCCCCCGTATGCCCGCGGCTCGCGCCTCTGGCTGCTCGTGATGGCCTCCGGGAGCGTTGCATTCCTCCTTATCGCACTCCTGCAGGAGGAGTCAATCCTGGCATTCGGGCTTCCGCTGCTGGAGCGGATTGCGCTGGTCGTCCTTGCCCTCTACCTCTTCTCCCGGAGCCGGCTCTTTTCCGATGCGATCTGCGGCAGGACGACCTGGCCCGACGTCTGCTGGATCGCACTGATCTTCGGGGCGCTGTCGGTCTACGGCACGATGCGGGGCATCGATGCCGGCGGGTTCATCGTCAACTTCCGCGATCTCGCCCCCCTCATTGCCGGGCTCGTCGGCGGGCCTGCCGCCGGGATAGCGAGCGGCTTTATCGGCGGGGCGTACCGGTACACCCTCGGGGGGTGGACGGTCCTTCCCTGTTCTCTCGCCCCCGTCATCGCAGGGCTTCTCGGCGGGGCGTTCCGGCGCCTCCGGCGCGGAAAAGTGACCTATATCGCCGGTGTGCTGCTCGCGATGGCAGCCGAGTGCCTCCATATCCTTGTTCTCGTCCCGCTGCTGACGGATGCATCGTTTCCGGCGTATATCGGCCTCGTCAGGACGACCCTCTTCCCGATGATGCTGGCGAATGCCGTCGGTGTGCTGATGTTCCTCTCTATCCTCGCGGAACAGGGCGTGAGCCTGCCGGAAACGGCCGGCGACACGAAAAAAGGCGAATAAAACCGCCCGGGGTCATGTTTCGATATACTCTGCCTGTATCCTGATAATCTCCGTGCTGTCCCGGGCTTTCGCATACTCGGCAAGCGGTTCGGCATTGACCTCTAAAAATCGTTCGCCCCAGGAAACACGGTGAAGGATCGCTGCCGCCTGTGCGGGTTCGCCGAGGATCCAGAGTGCCGCAGCAAGCGCCTCGACGGAGGTCAGCCGGAACGGCCGCCCGAAATTGACGGGGTTCGCCGCCACGAGAAACGGGAGTGCACGCCGGATCCGGAAACGGTGCCCGAGCACGGCGTCCAGCACCTCCCACGAGCAGTCAAGCGCCGTTACGGATGCAACGCCGCGATCGGCGGGAGAGAGCGCCTGCTCGGCGGTCGGGTCAAGAATGAGGGAGTTTTTCGGTATTTTTGCAGGATGCGTCACGATGGTGACCATTCCCGCCCGCTCCAGTTTTTTGACGGTGCATTTTTTCGGGTTGCAGGAGTTGTCGCGATACGCAAAGAGCGGTATCATCTAAGACGGTTGAGCGCGAATCTCATTTCAATGTACGTACTGGTCTGCCCCTGTGTGCAGGATCCCTCCCTTCGCGCCGCCGGCATCACCCGGCAGGAGGATATCGCGGCATTTCGGGGTTGCATCGAGCGCTGCCGGAAATTTCACATCGACACCGTCATGCTGCCCTGCCCGGAGACCGCGTATCTCGGAAAGGGCAGGGAACCGGGAAGTTACGAATCAAGGCTCGATACACCGGCGTTCGAAAAGATCCTCGACGAACAGGAGCGGCAGGTCAGAACGATCATCGCGGAGCGCGGGGCGCCGGTCGCGATGGTGGGCGTCGATGCCTCGCCGGCATGCGGGGTGAACCGGACGCACCGGACGGAGACCGCAGAGGCAGGAAGGGGGGCATTTTTTGCGCGGTTCCCCGAGGTGCGGGCAATCGATGTGAAAACCTTCGCCTCGTACCATATCTATCTTGCAGGCCCGCTCTTTTCGGAGGCGGAGCAGGCGTACAACCGCGAACTCTTTTCGCTCCTGACGGCGCACGCCTTCGAGGTCTATCTCCCGCAGGAAGTCGGCGATACCAGCCACACCCGCGGGCGGGACGAGCATGCAGCCATATTTACCCGCCACCGCGAGGAGCTTGACCGTACCGACATGGTCGTCGCCGTCATCGACGGTGCGGATGCCGATTCGGGGACCTCGTGGGAGATGGGGTACGCCTATGCCAGGGGCATTCCGGTCATCGCGCTCAGGACCGATTTCCGGCGGACGGGCCACGCGGAACGCGTGAACCTCATGCTCGAAGAGTCGTCGGTCGTTGTGGGGAGAAAAGAGGATCTTGTTGGGGCCCTGCACTCGCCGTTCTGTTAGCCGAGTTTCCATACCGGCACGTCGTACTGGTTGCCCAGTGCGATGGCAAGGTGCGCGTCGCCGGGGGTGAGGGTTTTGGGGACCTCGAAGATCAGGAAACCGTCTCTGGTTTCATATTTTCTCAGGATTCCTCCGTAATAGTCGTCGATGGGAAGGCCGAGATCGATGATGGGCGGCGAATCGTTGTCGCGCCCCGTCCAGACGGGGTACTGCCTTCCTTCGTACCATACGATGCAGCCCGTTGGATGCGGGGCGCCGATCTCCTTTTTGGTGCCGAGGTGCTTTACTTTCAGCTGCACGAAGAGGAACTGGTTGTTCGCGGCATCCTGCGGTTTGGTCTCCCAGTTGGAGCCGGTCTGGTCGGAATGCCACCAGTAGGTCGCGACCGTGAAGGCCCGGTAGACTTCGATCTCACGGAGGTCTTCTTCACTGCCGTACCGGAACTCGCCCCCGATGGGAAGGGCATCCGGGAACGGTTCGGGTTCGGGCGTCGGTTCGGCCGTTGGCGTCGGGGCGACGGTGGTGGCTTCCGGCGCCGGCGTGGGCGTGGCGGGTGCGGCGGGCGGCACACCGGTACACCCGGCGGTTACCAGGAGTGCTGCCAGCAGGATGAGAACGATAGGTATTCGCATGAAAGGGATGTATGCGAAAAGAGTGTAAAAAAGGCAGCGATATATTACCCGTCGTTCCGGAACCGGCTGCGGGGGATGAACATCTCAAAGCGTGCCCCTTTTCCCGGCTCGCCGGTTTCCGTAATGGAAATGCCGGTGATCTGCAGAACCTCCCTGATGAGGAACAGGCCGTAGCCATTGATTTTTCCGAATCCCGCCGAAAAAATCCTCTTTTTGTCCTCCGTCGAGATCCCTTCCCCGTCGTCTTCGTAGATCAACAGGCAGCCCTCCGCGGTTTTGCGTCCCGATATGTCGATCCTCGAGAGTGCCGGCCCGCCGTGGTTGAGGCTGTTGTCTACAAGGTTGTAGAACACCCGGCCGAGGAGGGGATCGGCATAGATCTCCATGCGGCCGACGCCGACGGAGAGCTGCACCTTTCCGAGGTCCAGAGGAGCGATCCCCTGCCGTATCGTCGCATCGACTTCATACCACTGCGCTCCCGTAACCCCGAGCTGCTGGTAGTCGCGGGTGAACTCGATCTGCCCCCTGATGGTCTCGGTGATCCCGTCCATCTTCTGCAGGTAGCGTTTCTGGTGTGCATCGGCCGTATCCTCGCCTGCCAGTTCGATGTATCCGATCAGGGCGGTGAGCTGGTTGAGAATGTCGTGGCGGGTGATGCTGTTGAGGAGATTGAGTTTCCGGTTGGCTTCCGCGATAGCGTCCTGCGAGCGCTTCACGGCCGTTATATCCATGATGAATCCTTCGAGCCCGATACAGGTACCGTCTCGGTAGACTCCGTTGCCGAGTTCCCACACCCATTTTTCGTCACCGGAACGGGTGTGGATCCGGTACCTGACGCGATATGGCTTATTTTCTGAAAGCGCCTCCCGGATGGTATTCCAGACGAGCGGCACATCCTCTTTGGCGACGAGGTCTTCATAGCCGGTGCCTTCGCCGCCGACCAGTTCGTCGGGCGTGTAGCCGGTCAGGCTATGGGAACCGTCGCTGACGAATTCCATGGTCCAGTTGGCGTCATTCGCGCCGCGGAACACCATGCCGGGCAGGTTGCCCATCAGGGCCGCCTGCATCCGCTGGCTCTCGAGGAGCGCCTCCTGGGTGACTTTCAGGTCCGTGATGTCCTGGCCGACCATCAGGTACTCGGTGACTTTGCCGGTCTCGTCAAAGATCCCCCGTATCGTCCAGTGCTGCCACCGGATTGATCCGTCCGGCCGAACGACGCGGAATTCCGTGGTCTCCGCAGGCAGATCGGCGGTGACCGTTTGCATGGCTTTTTTGACCAGCGGCAAGTCTTCGGGCAGGATATCCTGTGAAAACACGGCACCGAAGATATCCTCTGCCGGACGGCCGATATAGTCGCAAAAGATTTCGTTTGCAAAGGTAACGACGCCGTCGCTCCTGAAACGGCAGATGAAATCGGTCTGATCGTTGACGATCCCACGGTACCGCGTCTCGCTTTCCTGCAGGTTCGTCTGGATCTGCTGGATCTTTGCAAGCATCCGGTTGATGGCATCTCCAAGGTGGGATATCTCGTCGTCGCCTGCGGTACCGACACGCCTGCTCACATCCCCTTCCCCGCCGATGGCGGCGACATTGACGGCGAGGAGGCTGAGGCGGGAGAGGAGGGCGCGGTCGATGAGCATGATGCTGAGGAGGCCGAATGTCAGCCCGATCACGAGAAGGACCGCGGTAAAGGCAAGGAGGGTTGCCTTCCCCTGCTGGTAAATATCCCGGGATTCGGATATGTGAATAAGATACGGCTCGTTCCCCAGAATATCCCTGACCGGAACGAATCCATCTATGATTGCATCGCTGACCGGCACCACTTCGGCAGATGCCAGGTTCGGGTTATTTTCACGTATTTCCACGGGAAGGCCGATCGCTTCTCCCAGCGCGTCGATCCGTTCATTGTCCAGGTACGCGCCCATGACGAGAAAGCCATTCGGCGGCCCCGAATGGTCGCTTTTCTGGACTGCCCGGGACGCGATGATCATCGGCCCTTCGGGAAACCGGATGATGCCGGCAACCGGACTCTCCGGAAGGGCGTTCCCGTACAGCGCGCTGTTCCGGTCAAAATATGCGGACCAGCTCGCGGGAAGCGGAATCAAGGCTTCCTGCACGGGGTCGTACACGACCGCGTAGAGGACGCCGGCGTCCGCATCGGTGATGATTACGAGGTTAATATTGAGATTTTGAAATGTTTCCTCGATAAAATTCGCTTCGATGTAGTCCTCTTCGATGGAGTCCTCTTTTCCTCTTTCG
This sequence comes from Methanomicrobiales archaeon, assembly GCA_013415665.1. Classification (GTDB taxonomy): domain Archaea; phylum Halobacteriota; class Methanomicrobia; order Methanomicrobiales; family Methanomicrobiaceae; genus LKUD01. Next base: position 26,427 of record JAAEEQ010000010.1, on the reverse strand, counting down.
ACAAACTCATACGTATCGTCCCATGCAGCGTAATCGCCGGCTGTCCTGCTGATGCCGTCGACCTGAATCCGCAGCAGGTTGGTGACGCGGACGAGATCCCCCCTGACCTCCCGCTCCTCCAGCTCGGAATAACTCGAAAGAAGCAGGTTTGAGGAAAAGACAAGGGTCAGGATAATGATGATGATGAACGTGGCATTCAGGTACAGAAGCGTCTTTTTCCGGAGTTCCATGGTACATTGCCATCCGAGGGGTGTACTTTATCCGCGCGGCTGCCCTGCGGACGATTATCTCTGGCTATACGTTTGGTCAGGCGAGTTGATAATCATGTGTTATTACGTTTCCGCGTTATACCGCTTTTTTAAGCGTAAACCTGATGGAGGCGCCCTGTCCCGGGTGGTCGGGGACGCGGTCGTGCACCGAAACCGTGCCGCCGTAGCGTTCGATCAGCGTCCTGACGATATAGAGCCCGAGTCCCCTGCCGGTGGCCTTCTTCGATCCCCGCTGGAACCGATCGAAGATGACATTCTTCATCGTATCGGGAATGCCGGGCCCGCTGTCCTCAACGGTGATCTCCAGTTCCTTTTGGCGTTCCTGCACCCTGATAAAGACCTCGACGCCGTCGCCGCCGAATTTGACACTGTTGCCGATGAGATTGTAGAATATTTCGCTGACCAGGTCGTCGGCGCAGACGGAGAAGCTTGACGGCGAGTAGCGGATCGTCGTCTTCGGGAACCGGGCAATCTCCGTTTTGATAATCGTGTCCAGGTTCACGGGCTTTAAAAGGGGCGTCTCCTCGTGCAGGCGGCGGATGGTGGAGACGTGATCGGTGATCTCAACCGTCCGCCGGACGCTGTCCATCAGTTTCTCTGAAAAGTCGCGTGCTTCCCCCGTGACGATTTCGCGCAGCATATCCGCATACATGATCGAAACGGTGGTCGCGTTTTTAATGTCATGCGCCATGATGTCGAGATAGAGATTCGCCTTGTCGATGGAGTCCTTGAGCTGCCCCTGCAGCAGTCCGCGGGTGATCGCCGCACCGAACTCGCGGGCGGCAGCGTCAAGCGCCTGCTGTTCGAATGTGGCGAAGGTGCGGCCGCCGGGTAGCGCGACGGCCATAATGCCGACGGGAGCGCCCCCGCCGGCGAGCGGAATCCAGGCGGAGCGGCCCTCCTGCCCATCGAGTGCGATCCCGTACACCGGCTTTGCCGCGAATACAGGGGCGAGCGCCGGCATCTCACGGGCGATTTTTTCCGGAAACAGCCGGTGGCTCTCTCGCCCCTCGGCCGTGTGCAGCTGCGCTTCGCGCCCGCGCGGATCGAGCAGGTAAACGGCAGCAGCAGGCACTGAAAGAAGATCAAGGGTTTTTTTGAGCGTTTCGCGGATGATTCCATCGAGGCTGCCCGGGAGGGAGGCGGCACCGACGATCCCGTTGATGATGGTCAGCTGGGTATTGTACCGTTCTGCTTCCCGCTCTTTCATCCTGCGGTAGATCATCAGCCCCAGCGAGTCGGCTGCGGTTTTGAGTGCTTCGATCTCCGCTTTTGTCCAGAGATGCGGGGCAGTACAGTTTTCGAGGCCCAGGTACCCCGAGCAGACGTCTCCCGCCAGAATGGGAAGGATTGCGAACGATGCGACATTGCGTGCGTTGAAAAGGCTGCGAATCCGGGGCGGAAGGTCGGTCGTGCGTGCGGTGATGACATGCCCGAGGGAAAGGGCGGCCGACCAGGGCTCCATCCCTTCGGCATGCCACGGTATCTCCCGGGTGCCGTCGGCAAATCCCGGTGTGACGGTGGGAGCGTGCCACTCGAAGAGGTTCATCCCCTCGGCGGCGTCCGAGGTATCGATAAGGTATACGCGCTCTGCGCCCGAACCCCCGGCAAGGGTTGCGAGGATCTCCGTCATGTTCTCGTCCCACCCCCCCGAGCGAAGGAGCGTGCCCGAAGCGTTCATGACGGATTCGCAGAGGGAGTCGTGGCGGCGGAGGCCCTGGTCCACCTCACGGCTCTCCAGTGCCGTCGTGACGGTGTCGCCCACCATCCGGAGGAGGTGATGGTTGGAAGCAAGGAACGGGATATCCGTTGCCGTGGCGTCGATGCAGAGAAATCCGTGCAGGCTCCTTCCCCGGAGCGGAACGGCATGGCTGCGAAGGCGGCCGTTGATCCTGATTGCCTGCAGGATGCCACCGCTGTCCGGGACGCCGTCCTTTTGGGGGAACGAATAGATGGTGACCCCCGCCAGGCCGTCGCACGGGGCTGACGCTGCCGCATTCCATTCGTACTCGAATGCCTTGCCGGTCCCGTCCGCCCGCATGAGGAACACGTGGCACCGTGCGACGCCCATGCCCGAACCGAGGCGGGCCAGAGCGTTACGCACCGTGGCGTCGATGCCATCGAGGGGCGTGTCGGTGAGCAGGGACGATATTTCCGCAACGAGCCCCTGCAGTACGTTCTGCCGTTCCTCCGACTCTTTGAGGGCAACGGCGGCGGTGATGTCCTGGAAAAGATCGATCCTCCCGGGAAGATAGGCGCCGTTTTCGACGATCCTGCTGGTAAATTCGAACCAGCGTTCGCGGCCGCCCTCCTCTTCGCGGCACACCCGCTGCCGTATATTCTCTTTTTGCTCTATTGCGGCCTCGACGTCGCGAACAAAGGCCGCTCCCTTCCGGAGTTTCGGCCCGATGCGCTCCCGCAGCAATGCCGCATAGTCCATCCCCGCAGCCTGTTCGCGGGAGATATCCGCCCACTCCTCCATGGCACGGTTCATCCAGCGCACTTTCCGGTCACCGTCGCTGATAAGCAGCGGAATATCCATCGTGTCGTGAACGGCAAAAAAGAGCGGGAGATCGCGATATTCGACAGGGGTGCTGGAGGGTGCCATGGGTTATCTCCGGAGGGGGATGTACGATCTATGTGGAGCTTCGATATTTCAGGGTTTGCTTGTTGTTTTCCAGCGTTAACGCATTCTGTAGACGGGATTGTTAATTTAACCCGAAATTTACTGCGGTAACGAATGTGATTATGGTTATTGATTATCGATACGGATAATCCTACTTACAATGATATAAATGTTGCCATCAGGTCCGGGAGGGTCTGCGGGGAATATCGGGTGCGAAAGAAGAGGTGTCTGCGGTTGCCCGGGGGTTAGTCCGCCTGGTGTCATGCCCGGGTGTCTGGTTGAGGGTTGGTAGAGAGGTGATCTCTGGTGTGTGTTCCCTGTCGGAGGTTTATGGGAGCGTTACTGTCCGCCGCTCCCGGATCTGTGCCATCATGGAATTGGTGCACGACTCCCCGCTCCCCAAAAACGGGGTGCCGGCACGCCCTGTGTTCTCTGTACCAGGCGAACGACGTGTGTTGCCAGAACAGGTTGCTGAACTGGTGATCATATGTTGCAAGGAAACTTATATAAAAGTTTCTTCTAATGCATGGCATTACATCGTGCAATGAAGCCGGGCATTGTCACGTGCGATAACGAAATCAATAAGTGCCACCGTTGTCGTATGTTGTACGGGAGGGATGCCTGTTCCGGAAGAAATCTCACGGATTACTGATGTGCTCAAGGATAATCCTCGCGGGATGTCGGTCTCCGACATCTCGGCGATGCTCGGCATGAACCGGAATACGGTTGCACGGTACCTCGATATGCTCCTGGTATCGGGGCAGGCCGAAATGAAGGCGTATGGAAAGGCCAAAGTCTACTATCTCTCGCAGCGCGTCCCGATCGCTGCAATGCTCGATTTTTCATCGGATATGGTCGTGGTCCTCGATCGCGATCTCCGGGTTGTTCAGGCCAATGATACCCGAGGAGCTTCGCATCCTGAAACTGAATGAAGAGCTTTTTTTCCGGTTCAAGAGCATCCCGACGGTATTCAATGACGGGGCCCCCGGCGTGACGGTCATCCTTGAGGATATCACGGAGCAGAAACACGCGGAAGAGGAGATACGCCGGCGCGAGATCACCTACCGCACCCTGGTCGAGGAGATTAACGATGTTATTCTCAATATCGACGAAAACGGGATCATTTCCTACGTCAGCCCCCGCGCCAGGGAGGTGCTCGGCTATGAGCCGGAGCAGATGGCGGGGCGCTGCTTCTCGGACTATATGGCTCCCGGCGAATCTGAAAAGCTCGGGCAGCAGATTCTCAGCGATGGCAGGGCGGTTCCGTTTTCCTGTATCGAATGCAGGATGCACGCATGCGACGGCCGGGACATCGTTCTTGAAATCAGCGGGCGCCCGATATTCGACGAGATCGAGGACCTGGCCGGGTACCGGATGGCATGCCGGGACGTGACCGAGCGGCACGCCGCCCGGAGAAGAATGGCGCAGTGGAAGTCCTTTCTCCATTCCATCGTCCAGAATATCCCCGGCATGGTCATGGTGCGTGAGCTTAAAACCGGGACGTTCATCTTCTTCAACCATGCAGCAGAGGAGTTTTTTGGCCGCCCGTCCGAGGAACTTGCCGGGATGCGGCCGGGCGATCTCTTCGATGCCGGCCTGGCCGCACGCATCGCCGACTGCGATCGCCAGGCGCTGGCTACGGGGGCAGCAGCGGTACTGCCGGATGTGCGCCTCCCCGGCGGGAATGGCGGCAGCCGGATCCTGGATTTCCGCATTGTCCCGATAGCCGATTCCCGGGGCCTGCCGAAATACCTGCTCGCCATCGCCGAAGATGTCAGCGAACGGCGCAGATCCGGCATGCTTGCCCGTGCACAGCGCGATCTTGCGGCATCGCTCTGCAAAGCTGCAACGGTTGCGGATGCATTGCCGGCTATTGCTGCCACGATTCGCGAGGTATCGGAGATGGATGCCGGTATTTTGGTCATGGAGGGCGGGGAGACGCCCCTGTTTTCCGGCTCGGGGCTGGTATCCCGGGATACCTGCCGCATGGCTCTGGAACGCTGCCGTGCCGCTGGCGGGGACGAGCAATCGGTGTCGGGCACCGCCCCCCGATCGCTGCCCGCAGCCGAATGCCCCGGCATGGTGCCGGAAGCGAGGTCGGTTGCATTCGTTCCGGTTCTGCACGATGGGGCCCTGGGCGGCGTCATCGTTGCGGCCTCCTCTGCATGGGGCGACGTCCCCGTCTGGAGCCTGCATGCACTCGAGTCGGTTGCCGGCCAGATGAGCAGTTTCATCGCACGGCTGCAGGCGCAGGAATCCCTGCGCCGTGAACGTGACCGTGCCCAGGGGTACCTCGATCTCGCCGGTGTCATGCTGGCTGTCGTGGACGCGGATGGCCGGGTGGTCCGCATGAACAAGGCCGGATGCGCACTGCTCGGGTATGCTGAGGAGGACCTTTTGGGACGGGACTGGTTCGATACCTTTGTTCCGGGCGGTGTACGGGAACGCATGCGGGCGAATTTCGCCTTTTGCATGCAGGGCCAGCTATCGTTTCCCTCCTATGACGTCAGTGCGGTTCTGTCCCGGGAAGGCGAGGAAAAGACCATTTTCTGGCACAACACCCTCCTGCAGGAGCCCGGCGGGCGGATAACGGGCATGGTCGCCTCCGGCGAAGACATCACGGGACGCGACATTACCCGCCTTTGCGGTGAAGAACGGCATTCAAAGACCGGTTGAAGGGGTGTACCGGACGGGATCGAGGGCGCTCTGCAGTTTCCCGTCGCGGAGCACCGACACTGCGCCGTGCCCGCAGCATACGAGGCACTCGCGTCCCGTACCGTTCAGCCGCTCGTTCGTGGCCGCGACAAGATCCAAAAGTGCACGCCGCTCCTTGCGGGCCAGGTCGCTGTCGACATTGACCGACGTGACCAGAAAGTCCGCAAGACTGTTGTATTTCCTGCGTTCATCCGTCAGGCTCGCGAAATTAATCAGGCTGTCCCCGGTAAAAAGGACCCCCTCTGCCGGACAGAAAAGAAAGATCTGGCCGTAAAGGTGGCCTCCAAGGCTTTCCAGCACCTCAAACTCGAGATCGCCGACCGTCATGGTGTCAAGGACGGGAAAGATCCCCCGCATGCGTTTCGTTTCTGCCGGCAGCAGGTTCGCATCGCGTGGGGGGGTAAACCGGGAAAAAAGGCCTATCATGGTAGTATAGACCTCTTCCAGCACCGAATTCTGGCTCCGCGATCCGTAGGCCCGGTTCGCCTGCCGGATAATCTCGCAGGTTCCCGGGTGCATCAGGGCGGGAATCCTGAAAAAGCCGCCGCCGCCGCAGTGATCCGCATCGGCGTGGGTGATGACGATCCGGCTGATCCGGTCGCTGTCCCCGAAACCGTACGAACGCAGCATCGCCGTTACGTCGCTAAAGTAAATCCCATATCCCGTGTCGATCATCACCCGCTCGGCAGGCGTGTCGATAACGAAGGTGTTGCCGCCGCAGGGAAACTGAAAGCAGTACAGCGATCCTCTGCTGCCGATGGGCAGGAGCTGGACATCGGCATAGAATGAGGCGCCGGTTGTCGCGGTGAGCGTCGTTCCGGTTGCAAGGATGCTGTCGAAGACCTGTTTCGGGTCCTCACCGCGGTTTGCGAGTTCCTGGACGATATGGTTGATATCGTGCAGAAACGCCAGCAGGAACGGCTCGTCGGGGCTCTCCATCAGCGGCCTGAGTTTCTGGGCGAAACGCACGTAGAAGACCGTGTCGTCGAGCTGTTCTCCGGTCGTGTCGTATTCGATAATCTCAAGCCGGTACTGGGATTTCAGCCGGTCGAGGAGGTTTTTGGCTGCTTCACTCTCGGCAAGGTTTAAGCTGATCATGACGCGATCGGGGTGCCTGCCCGCCTCGTCGAAATCAATCGCGGAGATGTTTGCCCCCGCAGCGGTTGTGTAGGTGAGGAATTCGTCGAGCGAACCCGTGCGGTGAGGGAGCCAGACCTGGAATTTTAAGAAACTGGGGGTCGAAAGCGACGTCTGGAGGTACCCGATCAGGGCGAGCTGGTCGCGGATGGCGGCGTACCCTTCTTCGGGCACCGTCACCTCGAAAAAAACGGTCCGGGGATCGATGCGGCGATCGAAGTGAATCCGGTTGATGTTCCCCTCATAACGGGTGATGATCTCCGCTGCCCGGTGCAGTGCGCCCGGGCGGTCAGGCATCCGTGCCACGAAGGCGTATCGCTTCATGGCGCCGCCCCTGCCTCGTACGAGAGGAGATACATGGCCCAGCCGACGTGCTCCCGCCCGTATCCCAGATATTCCGCCTGAATGTCGCGGAGATAGTGTTCCACTTCCTGCGTGCGCGGATCGCCGGGATGAGCGGCAATCCATGCACGGCAGGACTGCCAGATGGAGGATTCGTACCGGTCCCAGTCACGTTCCGAGGACCGCGTAATGCCGCACAGTTCGTATCCCGTCTCCCCAAAGACGGAGAGGAGCTCGTATTCGGTCAGCACGTCGGGCCATTCGCGGGCGAACTCGGGCTGCACCCGTTCATGGCGCCAGTACCGGTCGCCGAGGAGCAGGTGCCCGCCGGTGCGCAGCAGCGGGGCGCACGCCGCAAGGGTATGGGGGATCCCTCCCCAGATGCTGCTCGCCCCGAGGCAGACGACCATGTCCGCAGGGGTGCCCGGTGCCATGGCCGCCGCATCGGCGCAGATGATGCGCAGCCTCTCCGAAAGGCCCTGGTCGAGGAAGGCCGCCTCCGCCAGCCGGCACGACGAGCGGCGGCGTTCGATGCCGGTCCCGCAAATACCGTACTGCCGTCCAAGTGCGGCGAGCACGGTTCCGTTGCCGGCACCCATATCCAGCACATGGTCGCCTGCAGAGAGCGCTGCCGGACCGGCGGCGGCGCAGACATCCCCGATGGTGGTGGGATTCATGATGGCCAGCGATCCCTGTGCGATTTCTTCAATATCCTGGTATTCCATGGCTGCTGTCGCCTCCCGGCGTCCCCCCGCGGGAGGGACGCCGTTCGTGTGCCTGAAGCATGGGCTCTCAACCGGATTAAGCATTTTTCGCGGCAGACTCCGGGACGCCGGAACGGGCACGCCCGCCGCATGATTCTTGCCCTTTCGGGCGCGAGTACGATGCATGCACATTACGGACTGCAGGCAAGGCAGGTACGGGCGGGTGATGGACGGCTCGCTCCTTGCCGAGGTGCTGCATCCCGAACGGGCGGGAATGCCTGCTTTCGGCTGCAGCATTGCCCGGGCGATCGTCCGGGAGGGAGAGGCGACCCTCCCCCACCGCCTCCGGAAATCCGCAGAAGTATATTATATTCTTGCGGGGGCCGGCATCATGCACCTCGGGAGCGCGTCCGCCGCTGTCCGGGCAGATATGCTGGTCTATATCCCCCCCGGTACGGTCCAGTGGATCGAGAATACCGGCACAGGGGATCTGGTCTTTCTCTGCATCGTGGATCCGTCGTGGCAACCGGCGGACGAGGAGCTGATCGGGTAAAACGGATGATGCGATGGCAGGAGGCAATCGGGAGGTGCTCTGCCGGAATCAACTTTTTTTTGATTAAAATAAAATATATTTTATAAAAAAAATAAAATATGGTTGTAGCAGATCCGGGTGGTGATCGTTATGGAATGCCCGACACCAGCCCGCCTCTCCGAGAACCAGCTCAGGGAGATCCGGACGCTTGAAGAAAAACTCGGAGTCCTCCTTGTCGCCTACGACCGGATTGCGGGGTACAAGAAACTGACGCCCGAGACACTCTCGAAGATCCAGTCCCTGGAAAAGGACACGGGATCGATCCTGGTGGCTTACGAAGCCTGAATACCAAACGCTCTTTTCACCGGGGGGACGGGAAACGTCCCTCTCAGCCGCACCACCGCATGGCAGGGAGTGCAGTGCCGGATCCGCGCTGCTGCCCGTTCGTCTGCCCTGCCCATGCTGCCGCACTCCGGAGTCGCCGCACAAGGGGCCTGCAGCCGGATCTGTCCCGCGACTGGCCAGCCGTGCTGTTTTCCGGTGCATGGCGATGATTCTGCCGGAATGAAATGGAATATTATTATATTTCAAATTCCTAAATTAGAACTGATGAAAAAAACAATCGGGAAGTTTCTTGGGATTATTTTATTTTTTGCCGTCATTCTGATTCCGGTTGATCCCACTGTCTTTCCTGTTTCCGCGCAGTACGTCGCTGCAGCAACGACTCTCATGGTAGTCTGGTGGGTTACCGAAGCGATCCCCATTCAGGCAACGGCTCTTCTTCCAATCGTCCTATTCCCGCTTCTCGGCGTTTTAAAGGCCTCGGAGGCGGCGGCGCCCTATGCAGACAAGATTATCTTCCTCTTCATGGGCGGATTCATTATCGCCATGTCCATGCAGCGCTGGGGGCTGCACAAGCGTATCGCGCTGCATATCATCAGGCGGGTAGGAACGAGTCCCCGTCGCATGGTCCTGGGATTCATGATCGCCACGGCCTTCCTTTCGATGTGGATCTCCAATACGGCAACGGCAATGATGATGATCCCCATCGCGATAGCGATCATCGCCACCATCCTCCCCGATGCCGAGGTTCTGCTTGAGGATATGACCGAAGAGCAGCGCGATTTCTCCGAATGCCTCGTCATCTCGATCGCCCACGCGGCAACGATCGGGGGCATCGCCACTGTCATCGGGACGCCCCCGAACGGCATCTTTATCGCCCAGCTTGCGACGATCTTTCCCGGCGCACCGACGATTGACTTCTTCACCTGGATGAAGTTCGCGCTGCCGCTTGCCTGCGTCTTCATTCCGTTCTCGTGGCTGTGGCTCGTGTACGGCCCCTACCGCCACATGCCCAAAGTCCTTGCGCACGGCAAGGAGATCATCGACGAGCGCCTCGCGGAGATGGGCCCGATGTCCCGCGGGGAAAAATGGACGCTCATGGTATTTGCGCTGACCGCGCTCGCGTGGATCCTCCGGACGGAGAAGGCCATCGGGGACATCATGATCCCCGGCCTGGTGACGATTTTCCCGGGGATTGACGACTCGACCATCGCGATATTCGGTGCCATCCTTCTCTTCCTGCTCCCGGTCGACGCAAAGGAGGGCGTGTACACGATGAACTGGGAATGGGCAAAGAAGATCCCGTGGGGAATTCTCGTCCTTTTCGGGGGCGGCATCTGCCTTTCAACGGCCTTCATAAAAAGCGGCCTTGCGGGCGTCATCGTGGGCTACTTTTCCGCATTCCACGCCATGCCTATCGTCCTCGTGGTCGTCATCGTCGGCCTGATCATCTCGCTGTTGACCGAGGTGACGTCCAACACCGCGATAGCCTCGGTGATGATGCCGATCATGGCGATAACCGCCGTTTCCATGGCGATTCATCCCTACGTCCTGATGCTGACCGCCGCCATCGCCACATCGATGGCGTTCATGCTGCCGGTTGCAACCCCCCCGAATGCCGTGGCATACGGCAGCGGCTACATCAGCATGCATGACATGATCCGATCGGGCTGGGTGATCAACCTTATCGGGGTCGGGATCCTGACGATTTTTATGTTCACGCTCATCATGTGGGTGCTCGGGTTCACCGCCGAGATCCCGGCATGGGCGGTAACGCCGATCACCGCCACCTGATCTCCTTCTTTTTTATGGGCATCCTTATCACGTTCTACACCCAGACGTTTGACTATGCCACGCGAGCGTATTATCGCGGGAGATCTCGACGCGGGGACCGGTGTCGAAGGCAGGAAAAAAGCCGGAACGGGAGTGCGTGAGCAGGAGGGCGAACCGGATGCCGGCGACAGGAAAAAGGAGGAGAAGAAAAAACAGCCTTCCGGAAAGAAAGATTTCAGGAAACCCGCATTCAAAGACCACAGCGATGCGGATATCTTCGATACCTCGAAACCCTAATCGATGGTCGTGATTACCCGGATATCATCCGGGGAAGCGACGACAATCTCCTTTTTGCCCCGGTACAGTTCCACTGTTCCGGTGACCACGACAACATCCCCGGCTTGTGCCGGGACCGAGCCTGCGACATCGGCAGGCACAAAGACGTCGGCATCCGCAAGCGTCAGCAGGAGGTGCCCCCCTGTTGCCGTGGGCGTACGGGCGAGTATCGTCCCCGTCACGGAGACGTAACTGCCTGCCGGCGATGCCGGCGAGTACTGCGCGGCGAAGGCGGCGGGGCCGAGCACCGTGACTATGCCATGGACTATCAGCATGACGAGGAGCGCCCCCGCAAGGAGCATTGCGGCGTTGCGCTCTCTCGGATCCAGCATGGCACAATAATTGACGGGATATTATATTAGTCGATAGGTTTTTAAATTAACACTGTTAACATATCTGTATGCGTGAGGCAAAGCTTCCGCCGTCATCTCAGACCATTCTTTCCCTGCTTGTGGAAGGAGGAGAGATGACCCACAAGGATCTCGTATCGCAGAGCCGGCTTGCACCCCGTACGGTGCGGTATGCGCTCAAGAAACTCAAGGAAAACAGACTCATCATCGAGAAGTTCAACTTCAGGGATGCACGGCAGATTATTTATCAGTTCAAGCCAGATACCTGTATGGCGACAACATGAGTTCAACGCCGTGCGACATCATGGTCTGCGACTCCCTCGCAAGAACCCTCCTGCCAAGAATGCGGGCGGAGATGGTCTACCGCCTGGTTCATAACCAGGGGTATTCCCAGAGCGAGGTTGCAAAACGTCTTGGGGTGAGCAGAGCGGCTGTCTCGCAGTACATGAGCAGAAAGCGGGGCGGAAGTCGCGATACCCTGCCCAATGATCTCAATGCGATGGTGGATCTCTGGGCCGAGGCCGTGATCAGGGACGACATTTCGATTACCCTGTGCGATGTCTGCCGGTGCGCGATGAAGTGCCGGATGAAATACGATTAAATCTTTTTTTACGCATTTTGTGTTTCCCGCTCCCGCTCCGGGCCCGGGATTCGCCATGCCGGTACTGCCGGCCTTCAGCGCCGGTGCCTCCGGTAGCCAAGCACAGCAAGCAGGGCGAGGATGCCAACTGCGCACAGCCGCTTGTCCAGCGGCACGCCTTCCCCGGCCGTTTGCGGGGGCGATCCCTCCCAGTCGCTTTCAAAAACGGCCGCAAAATACGCGCCGGCGCCGGGATGGTCGATGATGACGCCCGCCTCCCGGTTGAAGCACGGGGAATTCTCGTTCCAGTTGATGCTGGAGACCAGCACCCGCTCCCCGTCGGCAATGACCCCCTTGGTGTGGATTTTTTCGAGCCCGAGTGAAGCGAGCGCTGCCGTGCGTGCCTGCAGCGGGATCCCTTCCCGTGCGGCGAGGGCGTTGATCTCCCGTACGCGTTCGTCGTTGTCGTTTTCCGCCTCGGTGTTGAACCACGAGCCGTCGAGCATGATGCGCACGGCAACGCCCCGCCGGGCGGCATCAATCGCCGCCTCGAGGTACGGGTTCTCGCCGCTGGCGGGCCACGGCGTGATATATGCCTGTTCGATATCGAGGGTGCGGGTTGCGCTGTCGATAAGACCGATGATGAGATGGCTGGAGTCCGGCGACAGAACGGGGGTCACCGTGGCGCCGGTGAAGGTTGCAGGGAGGAATTCCGGGTCATACGGCGCCGCGGCTGCCTCTTCTGCCGGAGGACCGGAGGAGTGTGCGGGGCTGATGTCCCCGCCGGCAACGTCATGCTGCCATACCTGCTCGAAGTACCCGGCAACGGCCGCATCCTCGATAACAACGCCCCAGCCCCGGTTGCCGCTTTTACCCGTCTCCGGAAACCCGGAGGGCTTGAAGTTTTCACTGGTGAGCAGCACCGCATCCCCGTCGACGACGGCATACTTTGCATGGGTGTAGCGGTACCGGGCATGCGCCGCTTCGGTCGTCCCCATCTGCAGGACCATCGCCCCGCTCTCTGAAAGCTGCGCCGCTGCAGACCCCTCGCCTGCCGGTATGCCGCCGACGGGCCCCCCCTCGAGAATGATGCTGACGTCAACACCGCTGCACGCGGCAGCCGAAAGCCAGCCGGTGATATCCGGACTGGTCATTTCGTAGACGCTGACCAGCACGTACTCGTCGGCACCGGCAAGGGTTGATGCCATGACGCTGCCCGCGCAGTCGGGAGCGACAAATGCCGTCAGGGCAACCCCGGTGAAGGTTTGCGGGGCAAAGCGCGACTGGCCGATGAAGTACGGCCGCAGATCCCATGCCCCGCCCTCGAGGACATGGACCTGCCCCTCCCTCGGGTGCACGTCACCGGGCCATGCCACGCTCTGGACCAGGGCGTTGCCGGCGGTCAGGTAGAGCTCGTCGCCCTCGTTGCCCATCCGCAGATCCCCGGTGCGGCGGATATCCGGCACCTCCGGGTCCGTGTCGTACATCTCCCAGTCGGGAAGGATCCCGTGCGTCGTCCGGTACGCGGTGGCATACCGGGCGATGGTTGCGGAACCGGCAATCCTGCTGCCGGCGGGGAATGCAATGCTTCCCTCCCCGTCACCGATGCGGACAGCATCAAGGCTTCCCTCCCCGGTGATCACCAGGTATTCGTCCTGTTCTCCTTTCTGCCAGGTATCAGGGCAGAATTCGGTGATCAGGATACCCGATGCGGGGGCGGCGGCACAGGCGATCAGGAGAAGGGCGGCGAGGAGGCGCATGACAAACAGGATTATGAGGTTTTCCGGTTTATATTCTGCCAGTCATGACTGTGCCGCAGCCGCTGGTCGTTAAGGTCGGGGGGAGCCTCTCCGACCGGATACCGGCTCTTGCCGGGATTTTTCTCCGCAGCGGACGGGACCTCCTGGTCGGTCCCGGCGGCGGAGGCTTTGCGGATGCCGTCCGGGCGGTGAAGGCGGACGACGAGGCATCGCACTGGATGGCGGTTGCCGCGATGGAGCAGACGGGGTGGCTGCTGGTATCGGCAGGGCTCCCGCCGGCTGCAACGCTCAGGCCCCCCCGGGGGGCCGAGGTGTACCTGCCCTACTGCGATCTGCGCAGACATGACCCCCTCCCTCATAGCTGGGAGATAACCTCGGATACGATCGCGGCCTGGGTTGCCGGTTCGCTCGGGTGCGATCTGCTGGTGCTGAAATCCGTCGACGGCCTCTCCGACGCGGCAACCCTTCTTTCCCGTGTGGACGCCCCGCGGGACTGCCCGGAAGTGGACCCCGCATTTCTTCCCTTTCTTTTCCGCCACGGTATATCAGCTGCCATTATCAACGGCAGGCATGAAGAACGCGTGGCACGGGCGCTTGCGGGCCTCCCGGTGACGGGCACGGTCGTCCATCCAAGACTTTAATATGCGTCATGAAGACATTATAGGATAATTCCTGAGGAGACAGCATCATGACGTTTAAAAAGTGCACTTCATGCAATGCTCCCCTCGCCGATGAAGGCTGGACCGGTTTTCCGTGTCCCGAATGCGGTGAAATGATCTACCGCTGTCACCGGTGCAGGGAGCAGAGCCTCTCGTACGAATGCAGGAAATGCGGATTCCGGGGGCCATAACTATGGGCGACGTAGCGATTATTTTGAAAATAATGCCTGAATCTCCCGAGATTGATCTCGAAGCGCTCAAGGCGGTCATCCGCGGTGCCGTTCCGGTGCAGGATCTGGTCGAGGAGCCGATCGGCTTTGGCCTTTCAGCGCTGAAAGTAGCAGTCGTCGTGCCGGACAGCGAGGGTGCACCCGACAAAGTTGAGGAAACGCTTCGCGATCTTTCCGGCGTGGCCAGCGCGGAGATCGTGTCGCTGACCCTGACGTGATGATATCAGACAGATATCTTTTTTTTCGCTTTTTAAGCCGTTAAAGCACCATTATTCTGCCGCAGAACGGCAGTGAAAATGCCCCTAACGATCGGGCTCTTTGAGTCTCTCGAGAATAGAGGTGGTGATAGCGCGTATCTTTTCCGTCGATGACTGGAATGCCACGACTTCGTTGGGCTCGATGCGTATCGGGACGGGATAGACGCCGCTGCGGTTCACCCGGGCGGGCACGCCGATGCATACGTTGCCGATGTCGTGAATCTCGCTTTTGATATAGCTTGACACGGTGAGAATGCGGTTTTCATTGCCGAGAACGGTTCTGACAAGGGTCGCGATGGCCTCGCCGGGGCCGTAAACGGTCGATCCCTTCTTCCTGATGATGTTCTCCCCTGCCTGCCTGACATTGACCATGAGCTCCTCCATGGGCAGGTTCGAGAATGCGGGCAGGTTGGATATCGCGATACCGCCGATCGTGGTAGCCGACCAGAGCGGGACCATGCTGTCGCCGTGTTCACCGATGATGCGGGTATGCACTTCGCTGACGTGCACGTTGAAATGGCGTGAGATAAGCGCCTTCAGTCGCATCGAGTCGAGATGCGTCCCCAGGCCGAAGACCCGGCGTGGCTCCATGCCGGAATACTCCAGCGCGACGGCGGTCATCACGTCGACGGGATTGGTGACCATGAGCATCAGCGATTCGGGGGCGATTTCTCCCACCATCGCTGCTGTTTCGGCGACGAGACGGGCATTGGCAAATGCGAGATCGTTGCGGTTCTGTCCGGAGTGCCGGGGAACGCCCGCCGTCACGATGACGATATCGGATCCTGCGAGATCCTGCGGGCTGGTGCTCCATGATAACGACAGATCCCTGCCTTTTGCGGCAAATGAATCCATAAAATCCGAAGCAATCCCTTCAAGGAGCTCTTCGCGCCCTTCCCGGCCGAATAACAGCAGGTTTGAAAGATGCGGGATCTCCGTAATAGCGTGGGCTGCAAACTGCCCGACATTGCCTGTAGCACCGATAATCGCGACTTTTGCCATAGGAATCGGAAAATGGGGACACGTCCTTTGGTTGACAGTGCGTGCCTGATCGCCACCGGCAATCCGTTCTCCGCCCCGCACCCCCATGGGCGCCGAACGTCCACGGTAAGTCTGCTCCCTTCCGGGCCTGAACCAGTCTCCGCGGCAACAGGTCGCCACTCCCTCCGGAGTGTTGATCCCTGTCCGCCGACCTCATGGGACGAGGTTTCTCAGGCGGGATATGCCGGCTTGAACCAGATCGCCAAAGCCGTCCTCGGACTTCGCCCCCCGCGTACCGGCGGTTTCAGGTCACAGGTGACGCCGAGCCACCCGGGCTAGTCCCCGGTATATATCGTTGCTTAAGGGATAAAAACCTCCCCGCCGACGCGGGCCTTCCATGCTTCCATGAATGCGTTGACTTTTTCCGTATCCTTCTTTTCGAAGAGATCGATGACCGAGAGATCGACGTCTTTGGGGAGCACGGTGTAGAGCTCGTGGCAGTCGCCCTGGTATACCTCGAAATACTGCGTTCCTCCTTGGGTCTCGGCGATTTTTTCCGGTGTTTTCAGGACCGGCCGTGCCCGCATCTCGTCGTAGGTTGCATGCATGCGCAGCTCCTCGAAGTTGAGATGTTCCCGGTTGACCCTGAGGTTGAACGCCGACCAGAATGCAGCGGCGTACCACGCGTCATTGAGGATGACGTGCGGGATATCGTAGAGCCCGGCAATGATGCCGAGCGTCCCGGGCCCGGCACATGCGTCCACGAAGATCTTCGGCCTGACCTGCCGCACCCGGGTGCCCACCCAGATAATTTTCGGGTCGTAGCCGCGGGGAAACTCGATATGCATCACGGACTGCTGCTTGTAAATCACCACTTTTTCGTTCTGGGTCGCGAAAATGTTCGCCCGCACGTCGCAGCCCGCAAGCAGCGTATAGGTATCGGGGATGCCGTCGAAATCGATGTCGGAGAGGCCGGGCACCGCTTCGTTGCTCTTGATAACGCCCCTGACCTCGGGGACCTCGGCAAAAAGACGATTCGCACAGGGCTTCGTGACATTCGGGGAGAGGAGCACCAGGGACCGGGGCGGGAGGTAGGGCGGCTGCATCATGGCGAAGCCCGGATGCACCAGCGGCATCCCCACGGCGTGCAGCGGATCGGCGCTGGAGAGCACCCCCTCCTCCACCATGATCGCGTACATGTGCGAAAAGACGTCATCGATGAACCGCTTGTTGCATTCGCAGGGCCTGGCGATCGCCATATCGGCAGGAGGTTTCTGTTTGTTGAGCGTGCGGCCTTTGCATCGCGGACAGGGTGCGAAGATGGTGGCCTGCTGCTCGATAAGCTCATGCGCATCCTGCACGCAGTCGTCGCCGCATACCGGACATTTCATAGGAGGGAGTGGTGCCGAACCTCTATATACGGGTTCGGATTCGATGTAACGGCTCCGATACGCGGCCTCTGCCCCGAACCGCCGGAAAAGGGAGGGATATGGGCCCGATGCGATTCGAACGCATGACCGTCCGGTTATGAGCCGGACGCTCCACCACTAAGCTACGGGCCCTATGGAACGGGAAGATCTGCTGCCCCGGTGCCAGATCTGTTTGTACGGGGGATCTTAAAAAACATTGCCGGGGCGTGCACCGGAGCGCTCCCTGCGGCATTTTGGGGCTTTAGAAAAGAGCTGCCGGGAGGCGCGCCAGAAGAGGCGGGGGGAGAATTGCTCCCGCCGCCGTCGATACCATCCCTGCCGCATCCGGGGAACCTGATTGGGGCGTCATTTCCGCCCGTCATGCCGGTGCCGGTGGTGGATGTCAGGGCTGTGGGCGTGGGTGTGCACGATCCCGTCGTGGCCATGGGGATGGGAATGAAAGCCGCTGCCGTTGACCGGCGGCATGCCCGGTACATGGGCATGGTCGTGGTGCAGGTCGTCGTGCCGGTGCCGGTGTTCGTGCTCCAGTGCCGGGTGGGCATGTTCGTGAGCATGCCGTTCGGTGGCCAGCAGGAACGTGCCCGCGAGCATGACGGCAAGGGCGATGAAAAAGAGGCCCCCCGGCATCTCCGCAAAGAGCAGGAATGCAAAGACGACCCCGAAGAAGGGGGAGAGCGCAAAGAGCGATGCAGCCCGGCCCGAACCGAGGCCCCGGATGGCAAGCAGGAGCGAGACGCTCATGATCCCCCCGAAGCCCATAAACCCGATCGCCATGCACGCGAGCGCCGTAGCCGGTGCGGGCATCACCTCCGCTACAGCGTAGCCGGCAAGGATCATCGCCGGTCCGACGATGAGCGCCTTTGCCATGATGGTGAGCACCGGGTCTTTCCCCGAGATGTTCTGGATGATGTTGTTGTCGAGCCCCCAGAAGCTGCAGGCGAGCAGGACGCCGAGTGCGCCGAGCGATATCCCGTAGGCCGCATCGGGCGTATAGGAGAGCATGATGCAGGAGAGCGTGATCAGCAACAGCGCCGTGCCCATCCTCCTGCCGACAGGCTCATTCTTCCAGAGGACGGCGATCACGGTCGTCGCGACCGCCTCGAAGCTTAAGAGCAGCGCCGCCGTGGCCGCCGGCGTGTGCGGCAGGCTGAACATAAGGGCGACGGGGCCGAGAAACGTGCCGAAGAACATCGTGGCAGCCAGCCACGGCAGATCCCGCCGGGTCGGCCGGGCCTCGTACGTGTTTCTCCGTTTTCCGGCGGCAAATCCTGCAGCCGTCATCAGCAGCAGCCCCACACCGCTTCCCGTATACAGGAGGCCCGCCATCGTGACCGGCGGAACGGTCGTGAGCATAAGCTTGGAGAACTGCGATCCCGCCCCGAAGAGGAGGGCGGCGAAAAGCCCGTAACAGACGTATATGCGGCGTGCGGATGTCATATGGCGGGAAAGTATCTCACCGTTTTTGTAACACGAAGGAATAATGTTGTGGTTTGTACGCTGGAGCGTGATTTCGGTTCACGGGTGGCTGGCACCAGAACCGTAAAAAAAACGTTGTGGGGCGTTGTGATGCCTACAGGTTTTTCCCCCGCCGCTGCCGGGGAAGGTACTGGCCGGCGGTACGCCACCGGATACCGAGCACGAGGATCATCACAGCGGCGATTGCCGCGGCGATGAACACCGGCACGAGGTCGTTCTCCCTGTGCAGGGTGATGGTGACGGACAGCGCACCGGTGCCCGGAATAATGGTTTTTTCGACCGAAGCGGGGAGGTATCCCCGGAGGGAAGCGGTGAAATTGCAGGCCCCCGACGTCTCAATGGTATCCTGCACCTGACCGTTGTCGTCGGTAACACCGATTTTTTCACCGTTGAGGGCAATAAGAGCCCCGGAGACGACCCGGTGATCAGGCTCCTCGACGAGAACGGTGACGGCCGTGGTGGCCGGCGCCAGGCTGACGGCGATATCGGTGAGTTCCGTCCCGATCGTGCGGGTCTCTTTCCAGGTATCGTACCCGTCCTTTGCCACCTCAATCGTGCGGCTCCCTTCTCCCAGTTCCGTGAGGGTGCACCTTCCGGAGCTGTCCGTCATGCCGGCTGCCGCCCCGTCGACGGAAACCGCCGCATTCGCCAACGGTTCGCCCGCGCCGTCGGTGACGGAGACGGTTACGGTACAGCCCGACCATGCAAGGCTGATCTCCATGAGGATCTCGTCCTCTTCGAAGTAGGCATTCTGCTGAAAGGAGCTGTACCCGGGGCACACAACCCTGATATCGTGATACCTGCCCGTTGCCAGAGCCGCGGTAAGGATGCCCGTGGTCCCGGTCACCCCTGCCAGCGACCCGTCGACAGACACGGACGCGTCGGAAAGCGGGGTTTTGTCATCCGCATCAAGGACTTTAAAGGAGAACCTGTCGGATTTCATGAGCCAGCAGCGGAGCGTGATTTCGCGTTCGTCCGCCTCGATCGTCCGTGTCACGGTCTCGTATCCGGTCGAGGTGATCTCAAGGGTATAGGTCTCGTCGGGGGTGAGCTCAAATTCTGCCTCGCCGCTGCTGCCGACCCATTCAGATTCGCTCTCGCCGGTGCCCTCCGCGGTCACCTTCACCCGGGCATCGCTGACCGGTTCGATCGTGTCGGCGTCAAGCACGGAGACGAGCAGCGTTGCCGTTTCATAGGTGAGGTAGACGTTCACCGACGTATCGTCCTCATCGATAGTCTCGCTCCAGTCACCGTATCCGGATTTTACCACCTCGAGAAGAAACGGCTCGTCATACGAATGGCTGTAGGAAAACTCTCCGACATCATCGGTTTTTCCCACGTATTCGTCATCGATATAGATGTACGCATAGGCAATACGGGAGTTATCGTCGTCATCACGCACGGTGATATCGAGGGTGACCGCCTCGACCGTGCAGCAAAGAAAGCTCAGAATCACTATTGTGCATAGGATTCGGAGTATATTCATGGGAGTATACTAATGGGGCACAGTCCATAAATCCATTGGTCGACTGCCACGACCGGGTCGGCCGGAACCCGCCGGCTTCAAATACCCGGGCAGGCAATCACCGTTACACGCATGGATATCGGCGCTGCTCTCATCATCATTGCCGGCCTCTGCCTCTTTGAGACGATTACGAGCATAGACAATGCCATCATCAATGCCGAAGTGCTTGCGACCATGCAGGAACGGGCACGGCGCTGGTTCCTCATCTATGGCCTGTTTTTTGCCGTTTTCGTCATCCGCGGGCTGCTGCCCTGGCTGATAGTCTGGCTCGCCACGCCCGGCGTCGGGCCGGTGGAGGCCTTTACGGCAACCTTTTCCGGTGACCCGGCGATCCCGGCGGCGATCGAGGAGGCCTCGCCCCTCCTGCTCATTGCAGGCGGGACGTTTCTCGTCTTTCTCTTTTGCCACTGGCTGTTTCTCGAGGAGAAACACTACGGGCTCCGCGGAGAGCGGTTCATCGCGTCCCAGGGCGTCTGGTTCTTCGCAACCGTGTCCGTCCTGCTTGCTGCGCTCGTCTGGTTTGCGCTTGCCCGGGATCCGATAATGGCGTTCGGGGCGGTCGCGGGTTCGACGGCATTCTTTATCGTCCACGGTTTCCGGCAGAATGCGGAAGAGCAGGAACGGCGGATGCTCTCGGGCCGGATGTCGGATATCAGCAAGATCTTCTATCTCGAGGTGATCGATGCGACATTCTCCATCGACGGGGTTATCGGGGCGTTCGCGTTTACGCTGTCCGTGCCCCTGATCCTGATCGGCAACGGGGTCGGGGCGTTCGTGGTCCGGGAGATCACGATCCGGAACATCGAGAACATAAAAAAATACATCTACGTCAAAAACGGTGCGATGTACTCGATAGCGGTTCTCGGGTGCGTCATGCTGCTTGACAGTTTCGGGCATGAAATACCGGTCTGGGTGTCCCCGGTCATCACGTTCGGGGTCGTCGGCTTCTTCTTTGTAAAATCGCATCGTGCCCTGAACGGGCCGGAAAAGCGTTAAAAATGGGGGAGGGCAGCGCAGCCGCTTACCTTCTGCGGAGCCGTGAACATGCGATGGTGCCGATGGCAAGGGCTGCGAACAGGGCCGGGAGCCCTGCCGGCGATGCCGTCGGCCCCGGTGCGGGTGTCCGGGTTGCTTCGGGGGTCACGGCCGCGGTTAGCAGGGGCGTTGCTGCAGGCGTTGCCGTCTCTGCGGGTGCGGGCTCTTCCCCGGCGGTGTCGTCAATGGCCTGCCCCTCGGCGTACCCTATTGCGAAGTATGAAAGCCCGGGAGTGACTGCGCGATAATGCCAGGCAGTGCCGTCACTTCCCGTCACGTGCGTTTCGAGCTGCTGCCAGGCGCCGTCATGCCACCGGAGCATGACGATATCGCCGGGATTCCAGCCGCGGGCGGCAAGATCGGAGCGCGTGACAAAAAATTCAATGCATGCGCCGGCAATGGCATCTTCTGCAGCCCTGTACGGGCTGATTTCATTGTATTCGAGGATCTCGGTACCCGGGGCATCGACATTCCGGGGGAGTCCGCCGACCTTTTCGACGGTGACGATGATGTCGGCAATCCCTCCCTCTCCCGCCGTCACGCTGACCTTTGCCACACGGGACGCCGTGAACCCGAAGTCAGCCTGTGTTCCCGCGGGAATGTTCTGTGCCGCTCCCGTGCTGATGGAGGACCCGCCGCCACCGCCGCCGGTATCGGCGGGAGCGACATAGACAAAGGTAAAGCCATCAACCAGCACGCCTTCCTGTCCGTCGGGATTGACGACGACGACCGTCCAGGCCCCGGGCGTGACGTAATTGACCGTAACGGTGCAGCTCATGGCGGTCGGCGAGGCGACAACGACGTTTCCGGCGGTAATGTTCGTCTCGCCGGTTTTCATCAGCTTGACCGACGCTCCCGGGGCAAAGTGCGTTCCGGTAAGATTCGTGATCGTGACGATCCCGTTGTTCGAACCGGTTGCGGGGGTGATGGACGTCACGGACGGGGGATAGCTGATGGCATACCCGTGTTCCGCGGCAACCTGCGTGTTGCCGGTAGTGTCGGTGGCATTGATGATCAGGTCGCCGGACGAGGTGACGACGATCGTACAGTCAACCTGTGTTGCGCTCGTCTGGGTGGCCGTGAATCCCGAATACCCAGCACTCGTTGATGCGTTGACCAGGACGGACGCGGTGTTGATCCCCCGGTTATCGGTGACGCGCACAGTCGTGTCGGCAATGGCGCCGGTCGAGGTTTTCGTGGGCGCGGTGATGGTGATCACGGGGCGTATGCCGTCGATCGCAAGCAGCCGTGCAGGGACGATGGTGGTGGCGGGCATCGTCGTCGAAGCGTTGGTAACGCCGGCAATATCCTCGGCCGCCTGCGAGGTGATGGACTGCACGTCGAGCTGCGGGACGGCATGCCCGGCGGCGACCGTATACGTGCCGGAAATCGTGCTGGTGCCGATTTTCACAATTTCAAGGCTGTCCTGCACCCAGGATGGGACAACTGCATAGCCGCCGGAGAGGGCGACGCCCTCCGGCCCGTTGAGCAGTGCACCGCCTGCCCCGCTGATGATGCTGGCGGCGTGCACGGGGCTTGCAGGATTGTTGACATCGACGATTTCAAGGGCGTTGCTGCTGTAGGAGGCAACGTAAGCGTATGTGCCGGAGACGGCAAGGTCCCGGGGGCCGGAGAGCAGTGCTCCGCCGGTGCCATGGGTAAGGCTGCCTGCGTGCGTGGGGCTTGCGGGATTGCCGACATCGACGATCTCAAGGGCATTGCTGCCGGAGGCTGCAACATAGGCGTACAGTCCGGCAACCTGCACGGCGGCGGGATTTGCGAGCAGCGCTCCGCCGCTGCCGTGGGTAAGGCTACCCGCGTGAGCAGGGCTTGCGGGTGTCGATATATCGATGATCTCAAGCGCGTTGCTCCCGTACGCTGCGACATAGGCATAACTGCCGGCGGCGTACACTGCGGAGGCATTTGCAAGCAGCGCTCCTCCCGCCCCGTTCACGATGAACCCGGCGTGGGCGGGATTTGCGGGATCGGAAATATCGACGATTTCAAGCGCACTGCTCCCATAGGATGCGACATAGGCGTAATTTCCCGAAACAAAAACGCCGCGGGGATCGTCGAGGCGGGCCCCTCCGGTACCGTGCACGAGGAATCCGGCGTGGGCGGGATTTGCGGGATCGGAAATGTCGACGATCTCGAGCGCATCGCTGCCGGAAGAAGCAACATAGGCATAATTGCCGGAGACCTGCACGCCCCGCGGTGTCAGGAGCAGTGCTCCACCGGTGCCGTTCGTCAGGCTTCCTGCGTGAGCCGGGTGGAAGGGATCGCTGATATCGACGATCTCCAGCGCGTGGTTGTTAAACGATGTAATATAGGCGTAATTTCCGGAAACAACGACTGCCGAGGCGGCGTCCAGCTGGATCGCACCGCCGTCCGTGAGGCTGCCGGCATGCACCGGCGCGATCGTGTCCGTGACGGCTGAAAGCGTCACGTCCGTCGTGGTATTGAGCCGGACCACGATCTGGCTGGTGCTTTTGAGGAGCTCGTTGTACGATGCGTTGATGGTAATGGCGGAACCGATCCCGTAGGTGCCGTTCGCGGTCGGTGAGGAAAACGAAAGCAGCTGCGGGGTTTGCGTATCTGCGGTTGCGGGGACGATAAGCATGGCCGCGAGCATGACGATGGCGACGGCAGCGGCATTCAGGTGGAGGCTGGCAGGATTCACGCGATCAACTCTGACATGAACCTTTGCACCATGACCCTGCAAAAAACTTCCTTTTTACGGCCGGAAATCATGAAGCACGAATTGGCGCCCGAATCCGCCGGCTGTCTGCCAGAAAAAATAGTGGCGTATGTATAAAAGTCAATTAAATAATTCGTAAGATCGAATGCTTTTTTGCATATGGTTCATGTATCGGTATGCATGGCGGGCGCTACCTGGCATCTTTTTTCCCGATGGATTCTGCGGCCCGTGAAATCCGATAAAAGGCGTGATTGTTTTGAGGATGTACCGAATATTTTCAATTTTTTTAAGCGTTCTTTTTCTTTCCTGCGGCGTACAGGCAGCGACCATTACCGTCAATCCCGGCGACAGCATACAGGCAGCGATTGATGCCGCGACTGCCGGCGACACCATCGCCGTCAACAGCGGCACGTACAACGAGTACATCACCGTCGGCAAGGCACTGACAATGAGCGGCAGCGGCTGGCCGGTGATCGATGAGACGGGGCTCGGCATGCATTACGTCGTCTCTATTTCCGCCGATAACGTGCATTTCGAAGGGTTTGATGTCCGGAACTCGAACAGCCTCTCCGGGATCTACCTAACTGCTGCAAACGCGGAGATCGTCAACAACCGGATCTCGGGAAACGATGCGAGCGGCATCAACCTGAACGGCGCAACCGGTGCGACCATCTCGGGCAACGAGGTCACCTCGAACCATTGGTACGGCATGTACATCAAGAATTCCGACAACAACCTCATCTCGGGAAACAACGTCAGCAGCAATGAAGATCCCGGCGTGAGCGGGTACGGCATCTACCTGCTGACGTCGGATGGCAACACTATCACGGGCAATACGGTGCTGGACAACCCGAGCGTCGGGATAAAGGTCGCTTCGTCGGCGGACAACGTGTTTTCCCAGAATACCGTCCGGGCAAACGGCCTTGGCTTTTCCGGCATGGGCTTCTGGCTCGACTCGGCCCAAAACACCACCGTCAAGCAGAACACCATCGACGGCAACTACGACAACCTGTATCTCGACAGTGCCGGCGGGACCACGGCCAATGTCGTGTACCTCAATTCATTCCTCAACCATGCCCACGCCGACGTCGACATATCCGCGTCCACCACCTCGTGGAACAGCCCCTCCCAGCTTGCGTATACCTACCACGGCGCACCGTATACCAGCTTCCTCGGCAACTACTGGGACACCTACGGCGGCGCGGACACCAACGGCGACGGCGTCGGGGAAGCTGCCTTCCCGCTGCCCTCAGGAAATTCCGACCTCTACCCGCTGATCGAGGGATGGGCGTCCTACACCCTCGGCACGCCGCCGCCGGACAGTACTCCGCCGGGATACGTCACCGGCCTTGCCAACACGACGTACCTGCCGACGTCGATCACCTGGACGTGGACCGATCCCGGCGACGGTGACTTTGCGAAGGTGATGGTGTGCCTCGACAATGCCTTCCGTTCGAATGTCACCGCCGGCACGCAGTCCTTTACGGCATCCGGTCTTACGCCGTCGACATCGTATACCATTTCGACGCGGACGGTCGACACGCATGACAACGTCAACCTAACGTGGGTCAACGACACCGCGACGACGGCGGCAGTCGACCTCACCCCCCCCGCGAGTGTCACGGGCCTTGCCAACTCGACGTACCTTCCGACATCGATAACGTGGACCTGGACCGATCCGGGTGACGGCGACTTTGCCCGGGTCATGGTCTACTTCGACGGGGCGTTTTCCGGGAACGTGACGGCAGGGGTGCAGACGGTTACGGCGTCCGGCTTTACGCCGGATACGCTGCATACGATTGGCACCCGTACGGTGGATGCCAGCGGCAACGCTAATGCGTCGTGGGTGAACGCAACCGCCCGGACGAGCCCGTTCGATCCCGACCCGCCGCAGTCGGTCTCGGCGCTGCATGCCGCGTCGGCAGGAGGTTCGTCGATTGCATGGGCGTGGCTTGATCCGCCGGATGCCGACTTCGCGAGGGTGCTGGTGTATGTCAACGGGGCCTTTGCCGGCAACATAACGAAAGCCACCGAGACCTACGTGGCCAGGAACCTGCACCCCCTCACATCATACACCATCGGGACCCGGACGGTGGATGCCTCGGGCAACGTGAACACGTCGTGGGTAAACTGCACGACGAGAACCGATGCGCCGACCGTCACCGACACCGGCAGCGACAGTCCCCTCCCGACCGCGACGGCGGTTGCGGAAAACCTGACGCAGCCGCCGGTGACGGTGCTGGTCACCCCGACGCCGGCGGGTCTCCCCGATCTGCACCTGCTGTGGTCGGAGACAACCTATGCCCCTTACAAGCAGTGGATCAACCCCGGTTATTACTTTGAAGATCCGAGCGTGCTCGTCATCACCTATTCAATAAAGAACATCGGCACGGTCGCGGCCAATGCAACGACGTCCGAGGTCTTTATTAATGGCGTGCTCTTCGACACGAACCCGGTTCCCTCCCTTGTTCCGGGCGAGACGGTGACGATTGAAACGAGAAACTGGACACCCGATGCGGCAACGAACACGATCGGTATTCACATCGATCCCGGAAATCTGGTCCGCGAGAGCGAAGAAAGGGGCCTGCAAAACACCGTCAGGAATCTTTGCCGGGACGGGAAGATGAACGGGCAGGAAACCGGGGTCGACTGCGGCGGGGACTACTGCTA
>JAAEEQ010000085.1 GCA_013415665.1 Methanomicrobiales archaeon | reverse complement strand
GGCATCGGGACTGACGACGAGGATGTTGGCCATTTCGGAGAGCTCCTCCGTCACGGAGAGCGTCATGTTGGCGCCCATCATGCCCATGGATGCGATGGCAACGACGCCGATGACGATGCCGAGCGCGGCCAGCACCGAGCGCAGGAAATGCAACCGGACACTCCGGACGGAAAGCTGAAAGATGATGTCCCCGTGCTTCATGCTATCCTCCCGTCCATGAGGCGGACCGTCCGATGGGCATACTCCGCGGTTGACGGATCATGGGTCACCATGATAATGGTGCGCCCCTCGCGGTTCAGGCGATGGAGCATCTCCATGATCTGGTCGCCTGTTTTCGAATCGAGGTTACCGGTGGGTTCGTCGCAGAGGAGAATTTTCGGGTCGTTGACCAGTGCGCGGGCGATTGCCACCCGCTGCTGCTGGCCGCCGGAGAGTTCCGGGGGTTTGTGGGTGGCAAGCGCTTCATCGATCCCCACGGTTCCCAGCAGCCGCGTAATATGCCCCGTGGCATCGTTGTGCCGGTGCCGGAGGATATACGGGTATTCGACATTTTCATAGGCTGAGAGGAGCGGGATGAGGTTGAATTTCTGGAAGATGTAACCGATAGTGGTCAATCGAAGGTTTGTCAGCTCCGTGTCCTCCATTTCCCGGATATTCCTGCCGGCGATGAAAAGATTTCCCGATGTGGGGACATCCAGGCTTCCTATCTGGTTGAGGAGCGTTGATTTGCCGCATCCCGACGGACCCATGATGGCAACGAACTCCCCGTCCTGTATGGTTAGGGATACGTCATCCAGCGCCACGACGTCTCCCGCAGGAAGCGGGTAGATCTTCGTGACATGGTCCAGCTCAATCACCGGTTGGCTCTGCATGCTCCATGCCTCCGGATTAATCGCGCTTTCCTGCACGGATGGAGGATATCTTTGCCTTTGCCTTTGTGATCCAGCCTTTTCGCCATCCGATGACGGCTACAATGCCTGCAAGGAGAACGAGCGCGATCTCCATGAGCGGCAGCTGCCCGAGTCCGGAACCGAACCCGCCGAAGACACCCCTGCCGGGGCCTCCCGCCGGGGCACCCGACGGCATCGAAACGGCAGCATCAGTGCCGGATGAGGCTGCCGTGCCGGTCGATCGCAGGCTGACGGTAAAGGTTTCCGAAAAGGTGTTCCCGTCCTCGTCCTTGTAGGTGATGAGCAGCGGTACCGACGAACCCGCTGTTGTGAATGTCAGGTCGAAGCTTGAAAAGTCGTCCGGTTCAAGGGCGCCGATGACATAGATGCCGTTCGGATCGGTTGCCACTGCCGGGCTCTGCACCGTGACGACGATGGACTTGGCGTCGGAAAGTCCTGCATTCGTGATATCGCCCGAGAGGGTGTAGCTGCTGCTGCCCGAGAACTCGATGCTGTTGAGCACCAGTTCGGCCCCGAGTTTGTCATCCCCGAAGGTGACCGGGATGGCGAGGGTTGTCGTGTGGTCGTTAATCCCGTTCCGGTACGCAACCGTCACCGTCATCTCCGACTCTGCAAGGGTGGTGACATCAAAGGAAACGGCAGCGGATGCGCCCGGTGCGAGATCGCCTATAAATGCGCTGTTTTTGGTCGATTCGATGCCGGGGCCTTCAATCGTGGCGATCACGCCTTTGATGGTGTTGTCACGGGGATTGCCGACGGTGACGGTGATCGACTCCTTGTTGCCCGCCGTATAGGATTCCGGGGCTTCGAGAATTGAAACGGAGGCTTCGGTGCTTTCCACCGTCACCGGAATCGAATACCGCAGGCTTCCCGCATCGCGGAAGTCGAGATAGAACGACAGGTAGTAGATGCCATCAGGCACGTCGGCCTTCACCGTGAACGTAAACTGCATGGTGTTGCCCGCGCCGATGGTCCCGACCGATTCGTAGGCGAGGTCGTTGACCACGGTGAGGTCGCCGGTATAGAGTTTCGCGCGGCTGATGGCGACGCTTTCATCGCCGTTATTCGCAATCGTGACGGCAACCGTCCCGGTGTCGCCCCGCATCAGCATATCGGGGCTGATTGAAACGCCCGTCACGGTAATCTGTGCGGCGGCCGTCTGCGCATCGGCAGCGGCGATACCGACAAGTAAGGTACAGAGAATACATGCAATGCATATCTGGAATTTCATAATCGTCCTCCGGTGAGGGTTTTAAAGACAGGCGGATTGCAGGGCCGAAAGCATCAATAACCCGCCTGAAAGGGAGCGAATATCTGATGACTCTGGTATGTGAGAGGAGGGCCAGGAAACGGCTGTTTCGGGAAACCCGTATCCGTTTCCTGCCTGGAAGAGGCATGTCATCCGGCTAATCTCTCTGCTGCGGCCCTGATTATTCAGTTTGATGAACAGGGGGCTTTTTCAGCCCGCTGGGGAGGGGTCGGAAGCTCGTCTTTGTGTTCCTCCATGAACTGCCGCATGAGGGTGCGGGCAGTCTCGTCATCCCCGTTTTCAACAGCCGTACGGATCGCGGTCAGATCGTAGCCCTGTTCTTCAAGGCGATCGAGAAGCCCGTCGATCGTGCCACCATGGCGGCCTCCGGAATGCGGGATGGGGAGCTCGTCTTTGTGCTCCTCCGCAAACTGCCGCATGAGGGTTCGGGCGGTCTCGCGATCCCCGCTTTCGAGGGCGGCCTGTATCGCGCTGACATCGAACCCGAGCTCCCCGAGTGCATCGAGGCGGGCGGCGAAATCAGGGCTGCTGCCCATCCTTCCGCCCGGCTGTGCGCCGTTCTGGAATACGGCAGTTGCCGGAGCGGCGATGAATGCAAGCACGCAGAGCACCGATGTTGCGCAGATGATGGCGTGTGGTGTTTTCATGTCCGGTTTTCCATCCTGTTTTTTTTCGTTTGTCGGGAGGGCAGCGCCGTTGTGGGGGGTAGGAGCAGCTGCCATCCCTTGTAAAACATGTTTTACATTATGGTATTTATACTTTACTCAATGTAACTTTTAGAGGACAAAATGCGTTGGTCAACCAACATGCCGTCTCGCGTCCGTGAACGACCAGGTGCCCTGTACCGGGCGTTGGGCCCCGGAAACGATGGGTAACAACAGCGTACCGCGGGTGCGGAAAGCGGTTCGAAAAGAAGAGGATGAAGGGGCGTTCAGAGCCCGTACTCGAAAATGTCTTCGATGGTGACGTTGAAATACCGCGCCATCCGGAATGCGAGTTCGAGGGAAGGATCGTATTTGCCTTTCTCGATGGCAAGAATCGTCTGCCGCGTCACACCGAGGTCATTGGCGAGCGCCTCCTGCGTGAGATCATGCATCGCCCGGTAGACCTTGATCTTAT
The DNA here is from genome assembly GCA_013415665.1 of Methanomicrobiales archaeon. Taxonomy (GTDB): domain Archaea; phylum Halobacteriota; class Methanomicrobia; order Methanomicrobiales; family Methanomicrobiaceae; genus LKUD01. Next base: position 5,015 of record JAAEEQ010000085.1, on the reverse strand, counting down.
TCTTCATCGTCCTCCCATTCCCCGTACTGGCGCGCGTAATACATCCGGAATCCGACATACAGGAGGATCATCAGTCCGAGCAGCGCCATCTGCATCACGCCGAGACGTCCGAGGAAACCGAGATTCAGGGTTTCGGGCGGTTCGGGGCGCCAATGAGGAGGTATCATCGGTGCACCGAGTCCCCAGGCGGCGCTTCCGAGGCTGATGGTGAAAAAGACCACCCAGAAGATTTCAAGGGTCCGCATCGCCGCTTTCTGGGTAATCAGCACTGACCGCTCGTCGTCGATCACGTCTTCGATCTTCCGCCGCGCGAGGTACAGGATCGCGACACCGAGAATGAAGGCCACCTGAATGATGAGGGGCGTTAGCAACTCGACCGACAACCAGAATGCCAGCACCTCGGCAAGCACAACCAGCCCGAAGATGATGTAAAAGGTATTGCGTTTCATGGGTATCGCATGTATAACATTCTGTACATTTTGTTCTATTTAAGTATCTGTATGCGGCAGCCGGTGAGTAAAAAAGGCGTGCGGCCTGCAGTGCGGGCTCCGGCAAGGAAAAAGGGTGCGAATCAGAGCGGGATAATAATCCGGTGCCCGTTCCACGCCTCGACGGTGACGGGAACGCCGTATACATCCCCGATGACGTCCGGTGTGATCACCTCGGGCCCGCCGGCGGCATAGATGGTGCCGTTGCGCAGAAAGATGAACCGGTCGGAATACCGCAGCGCCTGGTTGAGATCATGAAGCGTCATGATTGCGGAAACGTCATGGCTGCCGACCACATCGCGAATCGTCCTCAGGATATCCAGCTGGTTTTTCAGGTCGAGGCTGCTCGTGGGCTCGTCGAAGAGAAGCACCCGCGGCTCCTGCACGATCGCCCGGGCGATGCAGACCTTCTGCAGCTCGCCACCGCTCATCTCGTCGATGTAGCGAAGGGAGAGATCCTCAAGACCGAAGCGCCTGATGGCCGCATCGACGACTTTCAGATCGTGATCCGTGATATTCCAGCCGATATGCGGCCTTCTTCCGAGCAGGATCATGTCAAAGGCGGTCAGGCGTCCGGTTTCGGTGCGCTGGGCAACATAGCCTATCCTGCGGGCAATCTCCATCTGGGAAAGGGTCAGGATATCATCGCCGGCAACCAGCACCGATCCTGCGCCGGGCCGCAGGATGGCGTTCATACATTTGAGCAACGTGGTCTTGCCGACACCGTTGGGGCCGAGAATGGAAAGGACTTCACGGGGGTGAAGGGAGAATTCCACATCGCGGAGGACTTCGGCGCTGCGATAGGTGAACCGGACGCCGTTGACGTCGAGGATCACCGTGCACGCCCCCTGATGATCAGGTAAATAAACACCGGAGCGCCGAGAAACGCGGTGAGAATTGCCACCGGCAGGATATGCGGCGCAAGCATGATCCGTGCGACAGTGTCCGATGCGACGAGGAGGATTGCACCGCAGACGCAGGTACCCGGAATGAGGAACCGGTGGTCGTCGCCGATCAGCCGCCGTACCATGTGCGGGCAGACAAGGCCCACGAACCCGATGACCCCGAGGAGGGAAATGACAACGGCGGTCACGCATGAGGCGACCAGCATGCCCCAGAGGCGGATGCGCTCGACATTAACGCCGAGGCCCTTTGCCGTTTCGTCGCCTGCGTCGATTGCGTTGTAGTTCCAGCGGTTGAAATAGAAATACACCGTCGCGAGCGCAACGACGATCCCCATCAGTGCCAGCTCCTGCCAGTCGGACCGTCCAATATCGCCGAACGTCCAGAAGACGACCGCCGCGAGCTGGACATCGTCGGCGAAGTACTGCAGAAACATCGTACCGGCGGTGAAAAGGGACCCGATGGCAACGCCGGCAAGCACCATCACTTCCGGCGATGCGCCGCGGATGCGCGAAATGGCCAGAATGATGGCGGTTGCAACAAGGCAGAAGAGAAACGCAACGATCGTTGTTGCATAGACGTTCTCGAGCACGACGGCATCGGCGCCGGTGGAATGCATCGTGCCGGTGCCGAGGATGATCACCGAAAACGCAGCGCCGAAAGCTGCGGCATTGGAGATGCCGAGCGTGAAGGGGGAGCCGAGCGGATTTCGCAGGATCGACTGCATCGCGACACCGGCTATCGCGAGCCCGATGCCGGCAACGATGCCGGCAAGGGCCTGCGGGAGCCGGATGTTCCAGATGATCGTGTCCACGGGTGACATGATCGGGCTGGATGCAGCGATCTCTGTGCCGAACATGCCCGCAATCCACATGCCGGTGGCGGCAATCCGGTCCGGAACGTGAACAACGAGTGATTCCGCGACCTCCGCGGGGCTAATATTTGCTGCACCGACCGATATCGACCAGATAAGAAGAAGGAGGAGCAGGACGCATCCTCCGATGATGAAGGTGACCTTTCTGCCGGTATAGGCGAGATAGTCCTCGGGGAGTGCCCCTTCGGTCAGGTGCATGCCGTTCTTCCCGGTACTCGTGATCGTATTCGCATGGTTATACCTGTCAGGCATTTTATGCCAGATCGATCTTCGAAAATGCGATGCTGCCGAATTCCGCATTCATCTCATCATAGACCGGTTCTCCGAAGAGGAAGGTATAGATCTCGTCCGCTTTCTTTACCGGATCGACGCCGGAGAACTGATCCGGGTACAGGACGCTGCCGATATAGTAGGCATCAGCCATGACCGAACCGTGGTTCGAAGTATACCAGTTATACGGAAGGACACCGTAGACCTCGCCGGCTTTCACGGCGGAGAGCTGCTGGTAGGAGGGATCGGTTTTCAGTTCATCGATAGCCGAGGGGGATGTCTGGAGCGTGGAGAGATCGACAAAGAGCACCTCAGGATCCCACTCGATGATCTTTTCCTTGGCGACGTCGGCGTGCGCAGTCCCGAGATCACCGGCGAGATTCGCCGCATTCACGAAGAGGAAGGGCGGATATGCCGGTTCGGTGGACTGGAAGCCATGCGGCCCGCGGTAGGCGATGCCCCCGATATAGACGGTCGTTTTCTCTTCCACGGGGACATCTGCGGTGCGTGCCTCAAGATCTGCCTGCAGCCCATCGAAATACGCGATAACCTCCGCCGCACGCTTCTCTTTGCCCATGACAGTTCCCATGATGGTGAGCGCCCCGTCCATGTCGTCGCGATAGACGCCGAGATCGCCGTAGTTCAGGGCAACGACCGGGATGCCGGTTTTCTGCTGCAGTTCGTCGGCTGCGTCGACCTCGGTGACAAAGGACTTGAAGATCACCTGCGGGTTGCAGGCGACAATCTTCTCGGGATCGTCGTTGCCCCGGTACTCGCCGATCAGCGGGTAGGTTTTAAACTGGGGATTTGCGAGAGCATAGGGGCGGGCATCGAAGACGTTGTCTTTGGTTTCGATGTCATCGACCCCTACGATCGCATCCTGCGCCTGCAATTTGAACCTGCGGTTCGGCTGGAGACTGGCTGAGGTTGTCGCCGCCGCCGGTACACCCTGCACACAGGATAGCTGTGCCGATAAGGGCGAAAAGGATCAGGGTCAATGGAATAGTACGCATTTTCATCCTCCCATCCGTAGTAGGGAATTGATACATCGTAGTGGATCGTAATAAAATTTTTTAATTCATTCATACAATGTAAAAATAAAAAAGAATATTGAAATAATGAATATTATAATAAAATATTTTTTTATGCCCGTCTCGGTTCGCGCCCCCGCCCCGCAGCCCGCGGATCGGAAGCTCCGGGAATGCAGTCAAGGGAGGGGACGTACGGTTTGATGTCGATGACCGGTGTGCCGTCGAGGGCGTCGCACCCGGTGACCCTGATGCGGGCTCCCTCGACTGCGATGATTTCAGCGACATCGAACCCGACAGGGTTGGGGCGGTTGGGGGATCGTGTCATGAATACCGGGCGGTTCTCCTGTGCTCCCGGAGGGCGTGCGATCAGGGTGTCGCGGTTCGCCCTGTCGAACCAGAACAGGATGATGATATGGCTGATGCCGGAAAAATCGCCAAGCCCGTCACGGAAGGTCGGGAAAATATCAATCTCCGCTTCGACATCCGGGCGTTCCCTTCCCTGCCGGGGCGCCTGACCCGTTTTTGTATAGGGGGACCTGATCACCCCGATAGGGCGGATCAAAAATTCCCGGCCGTCGCTCATCGGTGAATGCCCCGGTACTCGTCGCTGCACGGGATGCAGACGACTCTGCCGTCCCGGAGGCGGGCACGCGATTCGGAGACCATCTCGCCGCATGCTTCGCAGCAGACGGAACGGAAGATGCGTGCTTTTTCAGGAATCTCGGCGGGGACATGCCGGATCGAAAAAATCTCCCCGCCCGGTGCATGCAGGTAGGTATCGATGAGGCGGCCCTTTGCCGCATCAAAGAGCGCATGCTCCTCAGCCGTTGCCGTTCCCGAAAAGACCTTTTCCCGCACAGCCAGTGCGGCAGGATCAATGCGGTCCATCGAGACGTCGTTTTTCAGGGCAATCCGTACGGCATCGCTTTTATCGCGCAGGATGAACGTGTAGACCTGTTTGCCGAAATCGCGGAACAGGAGATTGCCCTTGCCGATGGTGCATCCGGTGACGACCTGCACGGCATCGATGCTGCAGGCATCGTTCTCCGCAATGCAGACCAGTTCCTCGTCTTCCGAACGGCCGGAGAAGAGCTCGTCGAGCGCCAGCACCGACGCCCGGTACCCGATGGCGAGGCCCGGGCAGGAATGGCCGTGAAAGGCGACCGCTTCGTCGAAGGATTTTCTGTTCTGTTGCATGCATACCATGTCGATGTTTTTTCTTACTTAATCTTACGGTATGGTGTCTTTCATCATCCAGCACCGGTGCACCAATGTGCTGGAATGCCGGACACGTCGATGCAAGCACCTCCTACAGGAATGCGTTCCCCCCCGAAGTCAGTAACCACGAATACCAGGAAAGTCAGGAGAACGCCGAATCCAAGCGTTCCGATGAAAGTGACTGTGTACAGGAGAAGGAGCGCCTCTTCGCCAGCGGCTTTAATCCGGGAG
>JAAEEQ010000084.1 GCA_013415665.1 Methanomicrobiales archaeon | reverse complement strand
TCTTCTCCTTTGCGCACCTCCCGGTCCAGTCAGGATCCGATGCCGTTCTTGCCGCCATGCAGCGGGGGTACCGCGCGGAGGACTTCGAAACAATCGTGGATGCGTTTCGGAAACGGCTGGCCGACATCCGGATCTCTACGGACTGCATCGTCGGATTTCCCGGCGAAACCGATGCCGACGCAGCCGCCACCATCGAGCTCCTCGCCCGGACCCGCCCGACCAAGGTGAACATCACCCGCTATTCAGCCCGCCCCGGCACACGTGCGGCCCTTCTCTACGATATGCCCGACTGGATCAAAAAGGAGCGTTCGCGCGCCCTGACGCGGGCGGCAAACGCACTCTGCGATGCCGAGAATGAGCGCATGGCCGGCAGGGAACTGGACGTCATCGTCACCGAACGGCAGCGTCCCGGCACGTGCATCGCCCGCGACGCCGCGTACCGCAACATCGTCATCGCCCGCGATCTCCCCCCCGGAACCCTGCTGCGGGTTGCGGTCACCGGCCACAAGCGGCATTACCTGACGGGCATGCCCGTTACCCACTGCCGCGCGCCCGCACGATAACGGTCGAGAGCACGTACGCGGCGGCGCAGGCGAGAATGATGCTCGCACCGGACGGGACGTCCGCAAGCACGGAAAAGAGGATGCCAACCCCCGTGAGCAGGATGCCGGTACCCGTCGCCATTGCCATGATGCCGTGCAGGCTCTGCCGGTGCTGCCGTGCGATGGCTGCCGGGATGGTCAGGAGCGCGATGACCAGGATGACGCCGACGATCCGGATCATCATGACCACGGTCAGCGCGGCAAGGCAGAGGAGGAGCAGGTACACCCGTTCGACGGGGATATTCATGATCGTGGCAAATTCCTCGTCGAAGGTCATGGCGAGGAACTCGTTGTAGAAAAGGGCTACGATCCCGCAGATAATTATGTCAAAGGCCGCCATCAGCAGCAGATCCGATGCCGGGACAAAGAGGATGTTGCCGAAGAGGTAGCTGAGGAGATCCGGTGCGTATCCCGGCGCCATCGAGATGAAGAGGATGCCCAGCGCCATGCCGGTCGCCCACATCGCCGCGATGACCGTGTCCTCGCGCTCACCCTGCCGGCTTGCCACCCCGATGCCGAGCGCCGAGAGCAGGGCAAAGGCCGCAGCCCCGAACAGCGGCTCAAAGCCGAACAGGTAGGCAAGGCCGATGCCGCCGAAAGCGGAATGCGAGATGCCCCCGCTGATGAACGAGATTCGCTTCACAACGACGTAGGTTCCCACGATGCCGCAGGCGATGCTTGCCAGGAATCCGGCAATCAGGGCGTTCTGGAAAAACTGATACCCGAGGAGATCGATCATGGCCCCGTGTCCTCTCCGTGTTCGGCAAGCACCCGGTGCGGGACGCCGTGAGCGATGAGTTCGATCGGACACTGGTAGGCCTCGGCGAGCATCGATCCGGTGATCTCTCCCGAATCATGGACATACAGGCGCCGGTTCAGGCATGCGATCCGGTCCACATGCGTGGATATCGCTCCGATATCGTGCGAAACCACGACGATTGCCATCCGTTTATGCAGGTCCTTAAGAATGCCGAAGAAGTGCTCCTCGGTGCGGACATCGACATGGTTTGTCGGTTCGTCGAGCAGCAGCACCTCCGGTTCGGTGGCAAGCGCCCGGGCAAGAATGACTTTCTGCTGCTGTCCTCCCGACATGAGGTCGACCTGCCGGCCTGCAAGATCGGCAATTCCCATCGCCTCGAGCGCCTCCATCGCAATGTTCCGGTCTTTTTGTGAGTATTTCCGAAACGGCCCGGGGATGTGGCCGAGCCGGCCCATCAGCACGACGTCAAGGACCCGCACCGGATACCCGAAATCAAAGGTGCGGTATTGCGGCACGTACCCGATGGCGGTACGGTGCTCGGCGGGAGAACCGCCCCTGACGGTCACCCGCCCCTTCTGCGGCGCGAGCAGGCCGAGCATGACTTTCAGGAGCGTTGTCTTGCCGCCCCCGTTGGGGCCGATGATGCCCAGGAAATCATGGTCGAAGACATCGAGCGTGACATCTTCCAGCACGGGGCTGCCGTCGTAGCTGTACCAGACATGGTCGAGGGAGATGATCGGCGTCACGCGGTCACCTCCCCGGCGATGGTGCGGGCAAGCAGCAGGAGTTCCCTCTCGTACTCCGGCGAGAGCGGATCCCGTTCGATGACGGTTGCATTGATCTGCGCCGCGATCACCTCGCAAGCCCGCCGTGAAAACTGCGGATTGGCGATAATGACCGTACTATTCTCCGCCCGGGCACGGTCGATGACGGCCGCCAGGTGGGCGGGGCTCGGATCTTTTCCGCTGTCTTCGATCGCCACCTGTTCCAGATCGTAGTCGCGGGCGAAATAGCCCCACGAGGGGTGGTAGACGATAAATGTCCTCGAGGGAAGGCCTGCAAGAACAGCCCGGATCTCGCCGTCAAGGTCTTCGAGCCGTTCGCCATAGCGGCGGGCATTGTCGGTGTACAGGGCGGCATTCGCCGGATCGATGCGGGCAAGCGCCTCGGCGGTCGAAGCCGCCATCGCGGCGGCATTGGCAGGCGACGTCCAGACATGGGGATCCCCGTCGATGAGGGTGATGCCGGACGAGGTGTTGACAATCAGCATCGACGGATTCGCGGCGGCGAGGCGGGGAAGATAGACCTCTTCAAAGGGAAGCCCCGAACCGACCGTGCAGTAGAGGCCGGCACGGGAGAGCCCTGCAATCTGATCCGCAGTCGGTTCGTAGGTCGCCGGGTTCGCCCCCGGCGGGATGAGCACAACGACGTGTGCGCGTGATCCGGCGACGGCGTTGACAAAGCTCTCCTGCGGCAGGATGGACACCGCGACAATAATCCCGTCTTCCCCCGTGCCGGGACCGGCCGTATCAGTGCATCCTGCTGCAAGCACACAGATAATCGCTGCAAGAAGGATGGTCCAACCCGTACCCGCGGCGGAAAGATGCATGGGAAATCACCTGGTGCCTGATTGTGCCGAAGGGTGCAGGCAGCGCCGCATCCCAAAAGCTATATCGGTGATCCAGTAGTGTTTTTCATGGATATAAGGAATTCCGGTCCGGTATTTTGCATGCCGCGGTGCGGGATCAGCCATACGGGAGGCATTCATGGACGAGATTGAACAGGGTTTAACCGCAATAACCAAACGGATAGCCAAACTGAAAAAAGATGCGGCATCGCTGACCGAAGAGGTGAAGAGCAACGATGCGGCGCTTCTTTCCCGCATGGCAGCGCTCGCCGCTCCGCTGGTTCCCGATATCGGGCTGGATATGCTCAAACGGGGCAAACAGGATGGAAAAGGGGATATCTACGACTCGGAGTACTATGCCGGCAGGATGATCATGCTCGGCAAAACCGATCCCATCCCGTTTCGTCCGGATAATATGGAGAAACGGGTTTCCAGCCAGTTCTGTGTTCTTTCTGAAGACGGGGACTTTTTCGAACTGATGTATTCCACGGACAATTTCCTCATCGACAGCTACAGGAATCCCGTCACCCCGAGGGAAGTGCTGGATCTTTACGGGTACGATGTCATGTACATGCTCTACCGCGCACTCCATGACTTTTTAAAGAAAGAAGAGGAGCTGGTGCAGGCGCTGCAGGTGACCATGAAGTTCGTCTTCGGCCAACCGCCGGATGAAGCTTCCTGACGTACTCTCTTATTTATTTTTCATCTTTCCACCCGAACATCGGAAATGCGGGCTTTAAAAGGTCATTCTCTCCTCCGGGATGCAGTGCCGAAAGCGGTGACGAATGGCTGTACGTGCGCCCACCCGTGTCATGGTAGGTGACAACCGCTTTTGCTTCGCGGATCATTTCCGGCAAAGCAAAGGAACTGGCCGTTTCCGGTGCGAGGGAGGGCAGATCGAACTCGATATTCAGTGGCACCAGCGCGATATGGATACCCTGCGCTTCAGCTTCACCGGTATTTTTCACCATGACGGATTTGGCATCTTCGGACAGGGCGCAGATAATTTCCGGGTGTGCCCTCATCCGGGAGCTGGTCGACAGGATGCTCATGCTCATGATCAGGGCGACGGCGATGAGCATGACGACGCCTGCATAAAACAGCCCTTCGGGCACCAGAATGATAAGCGGCAGTGAAATCAGCACGGCGAGGACAAGGACGATCGTCTGGTTCTTCTCCATACACAAGGGTGGGAGCGAAAGACATATAAGGCTTACAAAACCGGGGGGAGAACAAAATCCGGAACCGGAAAGTGCCCGGCGGCAGAAAAGGCAGAAAATATTCTTGCATGCGGACCTCCAACGCTGTAGCGGGATAGCATGAGTTTATTACACGGACTTTTAGGGAACGCTTCCGAAAAGGAGGTGGGCAGTGTCGAAAAGGATCTTGCCATGATCATCAGCGACGGCGAATCGGTGCAGAAAGCCTACAAACTCATTCGTGACCTCATCATCCTCACCAACAAACGGCTGATTTACGTCGATGTCCAGGGCATCACCGGCAAAAAGCGGGAATACCACTCAATCCCCTATACAAAAATCACGCAGTTTTCCGTAGAGACGGCGGGCCATCTCGATCTGGATGCGGAACTTAAAATCTGGGTGGCGGGCATGAGCGCCCCCCGCGAGATCCAGTTTTCGCGGAGTGCCAATCTTACCGATCTCGTCAAAGTCCTCTCCTACCACGTCCTGAACGCATAAGGCGAAGGGACGCTTTTTTTGTTTTCAGCGATGTGAGGGTCGCATGCGGCCGGCAGGCGTTGTGCAAAAGAACCGCCGGGAACAACAGCGCTTAAAAAACGAGATGGGCCCGATGCGATTCGAACGCACGACCTCCCGGTTATCAGCCGGGTGCACCACCAGCTATGCTACGGGCCCTGTGTAATTACCTGCGAATTACCTTATTAACTACCCCTTTCTGGTTTTTATACGTTATGCATTGTCGCCAAAACAGCACATTAAAAAGCCTTGATTGTGGTACTGGATGTGGTTGTATGGTTACACGATATATGCTCGGAAACGAGGCGATTGCACACGCATGCCTCGAAGCGAATATCGATTTTGCTAGCGGCTATCCGGGTACGCCGTCTTCTGAGGTCATCGATACCCTCAGGGCCCAGAAGGTGCGCCCCTTCTACGTCGAGTGGTCGGTGAACGAAAAGGTTGCCTATGAAAACGCGCTTGCAGCGGCATGGTGCGGACAACGCTCGCTTGTCACGATGAAGCACGTGGGACTGAATGTCGCCGCCGATCCCCTCATGACCAGCGCGTATACCGGTGTTACCGGGGGTTTTGTCGTGCTCGCCGCCGACGATCCCTATGCGCACAGCTCCCAGAACGAGCAGGACAGCAGGTGCTACGCCCGTTTCGCCAGGATCCCGTGCCTTGACCCGTCCACGATCCAGGAAGCCCATGACATGATGCGTGATGCATTCGCCGTCTCCGAGGAGTTCGGCCTTCCCGTGCTTTTCCGCCCCACGACGCGCATCTGCCATTCCAAAAGCGACGTCGCAACCGGTGATCCGGGAACCGAACACCGGGAAAGCCGGTTTCAAAAGAATCCCGCGCAGTATGTGGTCATTCCCGCACATACGCGCGTGCTGCACAAAAAACTCAACGAAAAACAGGATGCTCTCGCAAAAAGGCTCGTCGAGCTCGGGTATAACCGCGGCTGGGTGAAAGGCAGGACCGCGGTCATCGCGGGAGGCATCGCCATCTCCTATGTCGAGGAAACGATTCCGGGGGACGTCTCGCTTGCCAAGATCGGGGCCTATCCCATCGACGAATCGTGGCTCCGCGACTTTGTCGCCCGGCACGAGAAAGTCGTCGTCATCGAGGAGCTCGCGCCGGTCATCGAGGAGATCGTGCGGCAGGTCGCGGGCACGACGGTGGTCATGGGCAAAAAGGACGGGTACGTGCCGTGGGAAGGGGAGCTGAATCCCCGTTCATGCGAGGCCATCCTTGAAAAAGCCGGCATCCTGTCGTTTTCCCCGTATCCCGAGACCGCACCCGCGGAAGGGATCCCGCCGCGCCCCCCCATCCTCTGCGCCGGGTGCATGCACCGCGCGGCATTTTACGCGATGAAAAAAGTCTATAAGGACGCCATTTATCCCGGCGACATCGGCTGCTACACGCTGGGGCTGCAGCTCGGCGCCGTCGACACCACCATCTGCATGGGGGCGTCCATCACGGTCGCAAGCGGGATAGCCAACTCCGGCGAGGAGCGTGACGTCATCTGCTCGATAGGGGATTCGACATTCCTCCATACCGGCATCCCCGGGCTGTTAAATGCCGTCTACAACGGGGCGGACATGACCGTGCTGATCCTGGACAACCGCATCACCGCCATGACCGGCCACCAGCCCAATCCCACGACGGGCTGCACCGCGTGCGGTATCGAAAGCCCCCAGATCTCGCTGGAAGCGATCTGCCGTGCGTGCGGGGTCCCGTTTGTCGAAACGGTCGATCCCTTCGATCTGACGGGCACGGTCGAGGTCTTCAAATCCGCCCGGGAACGAAAGGGCGTCCGCGTCGTTATCGCCCGGCAGCCTTGCGTGATCACCGCCCGCCGGAGCGGGGTGAAGCGGAAACGCTATTCCGTCGATGCCGATCTCTGCACCGGGTGCCGGGCATGCGTGCGGTACGGCTGCCCGGCGATCGAGTTTGCGGATGACAAGGCCAGCATCACCGATCTCTGCAGCGGGTGCAGCGTCTGTGCCCAGATATGTCCTGCGGGTGCGATTGCCGTGGAGGGACGGAAATGAACGAAAGCTATGATATCCTGATCGTCGGCGTCGGCGGGCAGGGTACGATCCTCGCATCGAACGTGCTGGGGGAGGCCTGCCTCATCGAAGGGCGGCATGTGATGAGCGCCGAGACGCACGGCATGGCGCAGCGCGGAGGATCGGTGGAAAGCCACGTCCGCATCGACGGGGTGTTCGGCC
>JAAEEQ010000083.1 GCA_013415665.1 Methanomicrobiales archaeon | reverse complement strand
GTTACACAGATACGCATAGGACTTCACCGATTATTGCACATATGAGCAGATATAGGTGCGGATCGAAACAGGGTGCTCTCACCGGCATCGTGGCGACGGATGGGGGACAACGACAACAATGTCCCTGAAAGGTGAAGCGATACTGCGAAGGGGAGCTTTACGCGGTTTCCTCGCCTGCGATATCGAGGGCGAGCTCGACCAGCAACCCACAGGCGGCACGCTTTTCGGCGGCAGTCAGGGAATCCGGGTCCGTTCGCCACGCCATCAGCAGCTGCTGCAGGTATTGCTGCTCATCTGCAGTCAGGAGATTTTTGATGGCGTCGGAATGCAAAAGGGCGTAGAACGTTGCGAGTTTTTCTTCCTCGAGCTGTTCAAGGCGGCAGAGCAGCGCGGAACGGCGCTTTTCGGTAAGATCCGCGAGATGCCGCTCTTCGCACTCGATGGAAAAAAGGATCCGGTTCTCCGGCGATTGGGGCTGCCCCGGCGGATCCCGGATCATCATGCGGGGATCTTATGAATTCCGGTTCAATAGGGTTTCGGTTTTAAAATCTAAACAATAATATAATATTTTAATTATAATATTCTGAAGCCGCCGGATCACGGCACCCTTAATATTCCCGGACCCGATTCCTGCATAACCATGCCGGTTGCCGCACATGTCTTCATCACCGGGCGCGTGCAGGGCGTCTATTTCCGGGACGGCACGCAGGAGCGGGCGCAGCGGCACGGCGTGACGGGCTGGGTCAGAAACCTTGCCGACGGCCGTGTCGAGGCCGTATTCGAGGGCGATGAGTCCGCTGTGGCAGCGATGATCGCATTCTGCCGCCGCGGCCCCGCCTACGCCCGCGTCGACCAGGTGGTGATCGCCTACAGGAGATATTCCGGGGCGTTCCAGGAATTTACCATCCTCCCGACCCCCAGGCCGGCCTGAACGGCATGCGCCAGGGGCGCCTCGTGCGGGGCGCGAAGCTGCGGGCCACTGAATCGGCAGGGTGCGAAAAGGAGGCAAAAGATGCAGATTGTCGGTCATCGGGGCGCACGGGCCGTCGCACCGGAGAATACCCTCCGTGCGGTGCGACTGGGAGCCCGGTGTGCGGATTTTGTTGAGATTGATGTCCGGTTGAGCCGGGACGGCGTGCCCGTCGTCATCCACGACGCGACCCTCGATCGGACTACCGGCGGCACGGGCCCCGTTGCCGCCCTGACCGCCGGAGAGCTCATGACGCTCGATGCGGGCGGGGGAGAACACATACCGGCGCTTGCCGAGGCCTGCGATGCCGTCCGCGGCACGTGCGGGCTGGTGGTCGAGATCAAGGAGCCCGAAAGCATTGCGACGGTTGCCCGGGTCCTTGCGGCATCGGCTCCCGCACCGCTGGTGATCGTTTCTTTTCATGCGGCGGCCATCGCCGGTATCGCGGACCTGCTGCCGGGAGCAAGGACCGGGCTCATCCTGCATCCCGATGAGGCCGACGGCATCCGGAACGCGGTGGCGGCGGGGGCGGATATCGTGCTCCCCCACCGGTCGGCCCTTTCCGCAGGACTGGTTGCCGGTGCCCACCGGGAAGGGCTTGCGGCCTGGTTCTGGACGCTCAATACCGAGGCGGAATGGGCCCTGGCGGTTGCCGCCGAAGCCGATGCCGTCGCAACCGACGACCCCTGCGGTGCCCGTTCGTTCCTTTCCCGGTGAGAGCGTGCGCCGCGGGGATGCTGCACATGGCGGGAGAACGAGCGCCGCTTTCAAGGGCTGGTGTGATGTGCCGTACAGCAAGGGCAGTCAGCCGGGTTCCGGGTAGCGGACGAAGTACAGGGCCCCCCATTCCCGCTTTTCCCCCGGCTCCAGTGCAAGGAGCTGCGGGTGGGCATGGTCGGCACAGACGTATTCCACGCAGCAGACCAGGATCTGGTATCCTATCGCAGGTTTCCCGCAGATCTGGCAGATCTCCTCCCGCTTCATCAGACATCGTGGGCATGTCATGCCGCATCAACCTGTCGGTTCTTTGAACCGGACGGCAGCGCACCGGCACCCGCCGGGGTACTGCCGGCCGTACAACCGCCATGACGGCCGGGGACGGCGGCAGAGGGCGCATCCTGCGCAGGATCCCTGCCGGCACTTCCGGCAGCCCGCCCGTTCACCCGCCACCCTGCTCACCGGTTCGCGCGGCTGAACAGGGGCGGATTTCCGGTGGACGGCGACGGAATAGCAGCCGTTAACGAGCCCTTTTCCGCATTGCACGGGGATTTTTCAAATCGGGATAAGTGATATAAGCCCTGAGCACAAAGTTAAACGAAAGTATTGGCGCAGCAGTGGAGTGAGATATCTGGCGAATTTTTCCAACAAAAAGAAACCCGGCGAAGAACCGGCAATAGTCCGTGTACGGCTTCCGAACAAGCGAAACAACGAAATGTTCGGGAGCGCGGACCTGATGCTGGGTGCAAACCATATCCGGGTGCGATGCTTCGACGGAATAACCCGGGTGGGAAGGATCAAAGGGAAAATCAAAAAGCGTGTCTGGATTCGCGAAGGCGATGTCCTTATCGTGATTCCCTGGAGTTTCCAGGACGAAAAATGCGATATCATCTACCGCTATACGCAGCCGCAGGTTGAATGGCTGCGGAAAAACGGGTATCTCTGACCGCTGCCCGTCCCGGCAGGACCGGGTTTTGGTTTTCAATTTTTAAAAAAAATAGTTTTTCAGATATGCTCGATGCGGATGACATACGCTTTGAGCACGAATTTTGAGATATTGGCAAGGTCGTACTCGGTTCCCAGCGGGGTCAGCCCGCCCGCGAGGATGCCGGATCCGGTAAAGTAGTTCTCCCACGCCAGCGAGTAATCGTTCTGCGGATCGGCAGTGTACCGCACGGAAACGTTTCTCGGCACCGCGTAGTCCCAGGAGATGACGGTGGGCTCGATGATCCTGCTCATCTGGATGTTGCCGATGCCGGAGAGCGCCATGGGGCGATCGGCCTGAATGCCGAGGAGGAAAATGACATAGGTCTGCGTCGTCGCGTCATAGAACCAGCGCGGTTCGGCGATCATGATCGAGCCGGTGGCGTCCTGCTGGCGCTTGAGAATCGCACCGTTCTCAAGCGAGATCACGGCATTGCCGGCTGACGAGGTGTACCGCAGTTCCCCCGGCCTGAAAACCAGCGTCTCCGTATACCCCCCGGTCTCGTTCCAGTACCGGATCGTAAACGACTGCTGGCTGTCGGTGGTGTTGAAGACATTCAGCCCGCCTCCGGAGACCCGCAGCGACGTGTCCTTGTACGGAACGTTGCTGTAGGAGAGAAGTTTCATGTCGTTCTGCAGGATCAGCATCGTCTGTTCCATGGTCCGTTCGTCCGAGCTGATCTGCTGTTTGAGAAGCATCGGATAGCCGTACAGCGAGACGAGCGCGATTCCCGTCACCACCAGCCCGAAAATGATAATAAAGCCAATCGATTCGGATACCGCTTCGTCCGCATAGCGTTGTCGTAGTGTCATGGTTCCCTCTCCTACACTCCCCGGGAGTCGTATGTGATCCGGTTCAGCCCGCTCCCCGATGTCTGCCCGGTAACCGGGCGGTTCGCCCCGATGCCGGCAAGGGCGATCGTGCTCGTCACCTTGCCGTCGGTCACCTGAATCCGCTGATCAACGCCCAGCCTTCCCGGTTCGAGCTGAACGATGTAATTCTTCCCCGCCACGTCGTCGGGAAGATCGAATTTCGTCGAGATCGTCCCGTTGACGGGCGCGACGATGTACAGATCGACGATCCGTGCCGAGACGCCGTTGCCGATGTCGATGAACGCATTGTATTTTAAGGAGCCTGACGGGTTCTCGATGAGCGTGGTGTTCACGGTGAACATGATGATGATCATCATGACCATCAGGACACCGGTAACGGAAATATACTCCAGAAGGCCGGAAAGGGCCTCCTCGTCACTTCTCAATGTATTCCTTGTGGAACTCGTCATACTCCGTCACTCCGTTGTTGAAGTGGATGGTTATCCGCGATTCGTTGAAGGGATCGTCGGCAAGGGTCACCGGGTCGACGCTCACCGTCAGGACGGCATTTTTCCGCGCCATCGCCAGCACCCGCAGGTCTTCGAGGACGGCTGCCCGCTTTGCGAGTTCGCCGGCATTCGCCGTGACCTCCCATGCCTTCGCAAGGCCGATCACCTCGGATCGTACGTCCTGGATCTCGGTCTTCGGGAATTCCAGGACCGCTTCGGACGTTGTCTGGCCCACGATCGTCGACTGGCTGATGATGATGGCAAGGAAGAAGATCCCGATGCTGACGATGAACCCCATCAGCACGATCCACTGCGCCTCGTCGTCTAACCTCTCCATACCATCACCTCCAGGAGCAGTGCCTGTTCTCGGTTATCCCACGGAAGGCCAAGAGTATGCGGCAGTGCAGGGTCATACGACACCCACCGCGTCACCCTGACCGCCGGCTCCCGGGCGAGGTATTCCCTGCCCCCGTTTGCGGCCGAACGGGTAAACGTCATGTTCTGCACGCTGCCCGTCGCCGACTGGCGGTAATAGATCTGCGCCTCGTATTGCAGGTCGTTGACCGGCGCCTGGATAGGCGGGCCGGTCGTCGAGCGCAGGTACGTGGCCATCAGCGCATTGTGAAAGTCCGCCCTGCCGCTGCCGGTGGCATTCTGCACGAACCGGGCAAGATCGCTCCGCCCGCCGTTCACCGCCGGGGTGTCCATCATCGCAAGGGCGTCCGAAACCGTCTGCTCGAGCTGCATATCCGGGATGTGCACGTCCCCCGGCGTGAACACCGAGGTCGTGTTCAGCACGAGGTAGGCCGTGAGCAGCATGATCATGCCGGCGGCAACCCCTTCGATGGTATAGAGTTGTGCGTCGTCGCCTACCATATCGCCACCTCGACAACACCGTTTTTGAGTGCCGGCACCGTCACCGTTGCGGGCGAGTAGGCGAACACGTCGTTGTCAAAGACGAAATTGTGCTGGTTTTCAGCATTCGTCGCGCTCGCCCAGTCATACCGGAAGGTAAAGTTGATGCTGATGACGGCATTGGGATCCTCCGCAAACGGCAGCGGCGGCAGCAGTTCCAGGCCGAGTGTCGTTGTATTCCTGACCGGGAACGCGACACCGCCGTCCTGCACCTGGGCGGGCGTCTGGTTGTAGAGGACGTAATCCCGCAGGAAGATCGTCTGGTTCACCCAGCGGGGCGGGCTGGTTGCCAGGTCCCACTTGGAAAGCGTCACGCCCGTCAGCGTCACCTGCTGGATATCCGTGAAATTGGCCGTCGCCTGAAGCGCTTCGGTCAATCCTGTCAGGGTGACGGTAACGTTGTCGCTCTGCGGATTGATCCGGAACGCATCGGAGATGACCGGTTCGTTCAGCTCCGTATAGTTCAGGACAACCGCCAGATACGTGGTGTGGTTCAGGCCCGTCGTATTGGTGATGGGGACCGATGCGACATACGGGGCGGCGGGAAGGGTCGCGCTGGTGTAGTCCTTTACCTTGACAAACCGCCGCATATACCCGTAACTGACTTCGGGGACCGTATCGCCGGTGGATTTGGTCCCCTCGCCGTCGATGGCGAGGGCGATGCGGTACCCGTATGGTGCGTAGGGGAGGTCGGCAAAGACCGCTTTGCGTTCGTAGTCATCCCGGGTGAAGAGGCCGGAGGTGAAGAACGTCTCAATCTTGTTCCTGGAGAGGATGTTCGGGGTTTCCTTCGAAACGGCAAGCCCGAACCGCGAGACATCGCTGGTGAATGCCAGCTGCTGCTCCCAGTGTGTCGTGCTGGTGTTGAGGTTCCGATCGTACCCCCAGCCGGGATCCTCGAGCAGGATAACCGCCGTCCTGTACGCGACGGCATCGTAGTCGATTCGCTGGCTCTGGATTCCCACAAGAATCCCGGGCACCAGATTGATGACCATAATCAGCGCGATGAGAAAGATGGTGAACCCTGCGAGGAAATCCACCGAAAGCATCCCCGAATCGTCGTTTATGCGCGTTCTCGCACCTCCCCTGTAATTGCATCGAATTCGAGCTCTCCCCAGCCGTTGTCCCCGCGTGCCTCGATACAGTAGATGCCGTCTTCAAGCTGCAGCGACGTTGTCTCGACGCCATACTCCTCCGAAAGCCTGAGAATGGCATCCGCGTGCGTCAGGTAGAGAAGCCCCGGGCTCTGTATCGCGCTCAGGTCGATCGGGTTGCCGAGCAGCGAGCCCCGCCACGGGTACAACCGCCATTCCCCCTCCTCATAGATCTGGATGGCACTGCCGTTATCGCAGCTGAAACCCAGCATCCAGCGTGTCGCATTGCCGGTACAATCAACAGAGTCGCCCGCAAGAAGCTGCAGCTGCATGCCCTCGGTTGAAAAAAGCTCTTCATCCTCGCAGACCGCACGATGCTCAAGCGCGGTCTCAAGAGGCACCGCTTCACCGGTTGGCGGAACGGACACCTCATTGATGCCTCCGGACACCGGGATCTGCCGGGGAGCCTCTGCGGTGCAACCGCACAGCAGGCAGAATGCGAGCACCAAAAAAACTATCGCAGTGTTGCAGCATTGCATATCTGATATCCTTCCCCTCAATCTGGTTAGGGGGATCCCCCCGCTGGTGATCATGACAGCCGGCAGGGGGCTCCCGCACCCGTAAACAGGCCCTGGGACTGCCGTTTCATGGCGTTTGGGCCGATGACAGGAGGCCACCCGGGTGGCGCCGGCTCCCCTTGATACTCTATACTATCCCAGCATACTATTTATATTTATTTGCTATTGATTACCAATATTGATAAACAATATCTGAAACGAGCACGCCCCCGTTACCGCACGATCTTGGTAATGGGGATCTCCAATCTCCAGGATGTCCTCGGCGCCCGCCTTTTTGAGGCGGGGGATGAGATCGTTGATGTCCTTTTTCCGGGTGACCGTCTGCACGCTGAAGTAATCAATGCCGTGCAGGCGGGAGACGGTGGGTTTTTTCATCGCCGGCAGCACCGCGATGACCTGCTCGAGCGCCCCGGCGGGAACGTTGAGGGAGATCAGCACCTGGTGGCGCGCCTCGAGAACCCCCGCGAGAAGGGTGCATATCTCCTCGATCTCACGCCGTTTTTTGGGATCGGCCCATGCCTCACGATTTGCAAGCAGCGCCGTGTGGGATTCCATGATCTGGCCGATGATTTTCAGCCCGTTCTTCCGGAGCGTGCTTCCCGTCTCCGTCAGGTCCACCACCACGTCCATCAGATCCGGAACCTTCGCCTCTGATGCGCCGTACGACGGGAAAAGCCGCACATCGATGCCGAGATCGCGGAAAAACGCCTCCGTCAGCACCGGATATTCCGTCGTGACCCTGCTCCCCGGACGGATCTGCGCGACATCCTCGATCGGTTCGCTCTGGTGGACGGCCACCACAATGCGGACGTTGCCCTCGCCCGTTTTGCTATAGGAGAGATTCGCAACCTCGACGACGTCGGTGGCCCCGGACTCGTGCACCCAGTCAAGGCCGGCGATCCCGAGATCGAAATACCCCATCTGCACATAGGTCGGGATCTCCTGCGGACGGAGAATTTTTACTTTTCCGATGCGGGCATCGTCGATCTTCGGATTATAGTCGCGATCGGTCCGCCGCACTTCAAGATCCGCCTCTTTGAAGAGCTGGAGCGTCTGCTGTTCAAGACTGCCTTTCGGGAGCGCGATACTAATCATTCAGCAATAATCGATTGCGTTGTACGAAAAGGTTGTGATTTGCATCAGGGGGCAGGGATGCCCCGGCACGATGCGGCCGTTACAGGGTGTGCACGACAAGCCCGGAAAGGAGTTTCGGTTCGAACCAGGTCGATTTCGGCGGCATGATCCCGCCTTCGTCCGCAATGGAGAGCACCGTTTCGATAGCAACCGGCTGCATGGAGAATGCGACCGCAAACTCCCCTGAATCGACCTTTTCCTCGAGGTCCGAGAGGGGGCGGGCGCCGCCGAGGTACTGGAGCCGGGGATCGCCACGGGGATCGGTGATGCCCAGCACCCCCTCCATGACAATCCGCTGGAGCATGGCGACATCGAGGGACGCCACCCGGTCTTCGGGCTGTTCCACGCGGCGGGAGAGTTCGTACCAGGTGCCGTCGAGGTACATGTGCAGGACGTGCATCGGGACCGCCGCCTCCCGGAGCGGCGGTATGCAGACGACGGTATCGTCGATCTCGCCATAGGGACGCACATCGAAGAGGCCTTCGAGCGCCTCGAGGAAGGCTTCCCGGGTAAAGGAACCGAGATCCGTCACGAGCCGGCTGTACCCGTGAATCTTGACGCGGTTCTCGGCAAACAGGATCGCCATGAACCGGCCGGCTTCGGGGGTATAGGTGCCGGCTTCCCGCCGCCGCTCCGCCACGGTCGCCGCGGATCTCGCGCGATGATGGCCGTCGGCGATATAGAGGGCTTCAACCCCGCTAAACAGGGATTCGATCGTGGAAAGCTGTTCTTCGTCGGCGATGTAAAAGATCTCGTGGACAACCCCCTGCCCGGTCTTGACCCACGCATCGGGCTCACGCTCGGGGACGAGGGAGGTCAGGTACGAAAAGATGCTCCCCGGATCGCGGTAGAGCAGGACGACGAGCCCGGTATGGGCATTCGTCGTCTCGATATGCCGGGTGCGATCCTCCTCCTTGTCGTACCGGGTCTGTTCATGGCGCCGGATGCGGTTTTCGAGGTAATCGTCGACAGACGGACAGGCAACGAGCCCGGTATAGATGCTGCCCCCCTGTTTGACCCGGTAGAGGTACATGCCCGGCGCCGGATCCCGGATAAAAAGGCCGCGGGCAATCATATCTTCGAAATTCTTTTTCGCACATTCGTAGACCCTCGCATCATGG
>JAAEEQ010000082.1 GCA_013415665.1 Methanomicrobiales archaeon | reverse complement strand
GGTGTGGCAGTTGATGTCCACCACGATCTCTCCCTGTTCGTTCTGTTCGACGAATCCGTCAAGGAAACCGGTATTCGGGGTATGCCCGATAGCAAGGAAAAGGCCGTCGACATCAAGCCGTTGCTCCTCGCCCGTATCGCGCTCCCGGACGGTGATGCCGGAGAGGAGCTTCTCGCCGTGCAGCGCTGTCACCACGTAGTTCTGGAGGGTTTCGATGTTCTCCTTTGTGCGGTATGATTCGACATAGACGCTGTCGGCGCGTATCGTGCTCCGCACGACTAGATAGACGTGGGCGGCGATTGCGCTCATCTCAAGCGCCGTCGTCAGGGCATAGTTCCCCCCGCCGACGATGGCGACCTTTTTCCCCGCAAAGAGCGGGCCGTCGCAGGTGGAGCAGACGCTTTCACCGTGGCCGATGTAGCGTTCCTCGTTTTCAAGCCCGAGCCACCGGGGGCGCACGCCGGTCGTGACAATGATCGATCTGCCCGAAAATTCCTGTTCCGAAGCCGTCGAAACAAGAAATCCACCGTCCTGCTGCTGAATAGCAGTGACGCTGTCGAGTTCGATATGGATATTCAGCTCGCGTACCTGCTGCTCGAATTTGTCGATCAGTTCGGAACCGGTAATCATGCGGTATCCCATGTAATTTTCGATCGCCCAGCTCTCCAGTGCCTGTCCGCCGATATTTTCGGTAATGATCGCGGGATGCAGCCCTTTCCGTGCGGTATACATCGCTGCTGTCAGCCCGGCGGGCCCGCCGCCCAGAATCAGCACATCATACGTGCCCTCATGCCGGGTCGTGCCGAAGAGTCCGGTAAGGCGCTGAATATCGAACCCGATGACGATCTCGTCACCCATAACCGTCACCGGCACGCCGAGCTGACCGGTCAGTTGAACCATTTCCCGTGCGGCATCCCGGTCCGCGGCGACGTCGATCTCTTCGTAGGAGATGCCATGCTTCTGGAGGAAGGCCTTGACAAGGCGGCAGTACTGGCAGGTCGGGGTGGTGTACACCTTCACCGGTGGCATGATCCCGGATTTATCTCCCGCACTCATATATATGTCGGATAGCCGCCCGCAAAAAGAAAAAAAAATGTCAGCTGATTTCCCGGAACATACGGGCGGGAACGTTGCAGATGGGGCAGTTTGCCGGGGGCTCGTTCAATTCGATGTTCCCGCAGACCGGGCAGAGGTAGAGGGCCGAAAACTCGATGTCCTTTCCGGCACGGACCGCTTCGAGGGCGGCGGCATAGCGTCCGGCATGCACCCTTTCTGCCTTCATCGCATGGGTGAACAACGTTTCTGCCTCGGTATTCTTTTCCTTCTGGGCTTCGGCGATGAACCCCGGGTACATCGACTCGTACTCATGGGTCTCCCCTTCGACACTTGCGGTAAGGTTCTCCTTCGTCGAACCGACCATGTTCAGGACAAAAAGCAGGCGCTTTGCATGAATCGCTTCGGCCTCGGACGCCGCCTTAAAGATTTTGGCGACGTTTGCGAAGCCTTCGGCAGCTGCTTTTTCCGAAAAAACGCTGTACTTTCGGTTTGCCTGCGACTCGCCGGCAAACGCTGCCTGCGCATTTTCTTTCGTTGCCATGGGGTATACTGTGCAGCAAACCCATAAAAATTGATCTTGAGCAGCACTATCGCGTAAAACCAACAGTGATATCGGTATTCCGGGTAAAGGGGGGTTGACGATACATGAAACCGATCCGCGATCTCGACCCCAACGACCGCCCCCGGGAAAAACTGGCGAAAAAAGGATCACAGGCACTTTCCGACCGTGAACTGGTGGCCGCTATCATCGGCAGCGGCATGGCGGGAAGGGATGTGTTTCTGGTGGCAAACGATATCGTCCGGCTGATACACGAACAGAAGCACCGGATAACGTATGCGGATCTCGCGAAGGTGCCCGGTGTCGGCGCAGCCAAGGCCTGCCAGCTGGTCGCGGCATTCGAGCTTGCCCGCCGGTACGGCATGAAGGAAGACGGTGGTGCCGTAAAGATCACGCGGCCCGAAGAGGTGCTGCCCCTCGTTGCCGATCTCATCACGAAAAAGCAGGAGTACGTCGTCTGCATCACCCTCAACGGGGCGGGAGAAATGATCGAAAAGCGGACGGTAACGGTGGGGCTCCTCAATCACAGCCCCGTTCATCCGCGGGAAGTCTTTGCGGACGCCATAACGGATCGCGCCGCCTCGGTCATCATCGTCCACAACCACCCGTCGGGGTCGCCGGAGCCGAGCAGCCAGGACATCGCCATTTCCCGCCAGCTTGCGGAGGCGGGCACGACGCTGGGGATTCTGGTCACCGATCACATCATCATCGCGGCACGCGGGCACGTCAGCTTAAAAGAACGGGGCGTGCTTTAGGGCTGCCGGTCGAGCCCCTCCTTGATCAGGCTGCACATCGCGAACGCTTTGTCATGGGCCGCCTGCATGACCTCCGGGCGGGTGGCGATATCCTTGATGGTGTCCATGTCGTTCTGCAGAACCTCCCCCCAGTACGGGCAGTCGATAATATCGCAGAACGCGTGCATGGTGAGTTTCGATCCCTCGAAATCGTTCTCGATATTCATCCCGCCGATTGAAATGAACAGCGTTTTCCGGATTTTTTGGTGCTCTTTCGGGATGAATGACCGGTGACGCTCGTATTTTGCCATGTAATAGACCTGAAACCGGTCCATGAAGGACTTCAGGGCACCCGGTATCCCCATCGTCATCACGGGGGCTGCCACAATCAGCCCGTCCATCTCGCGGAACTCGTCGTAGAACGGTAGCATGTCGTCCTGCAGTTTGCAGGTCTCGTGGTCGACGCAGTGCAGTATTTCCATGCACGGGCGGAATTTCAGGAACGGGACGACGACTTTCCGGACCTCGGCACCGGCTTTTGTGGCGCCGAGTATCGCCTGTTCAAGCAGCTTGTCGGTGTTCCCGCCGACACGCGGGCTTCCCAGGAGGGCGATGATTTTCGGGGGCATGCTGGTGTATTCACCCCCCTAAAATAAAGGCATTTTCATTCCGTGATAAAACCAAAAATCCGTATCAAATTCAAAAAAAAGGTGAAAAAAGGCTTCGGATACAGAAAAACACAATACATATATATTTTCAGCATAATAAGGGGAGGTTGGTGATTCAGTGACGGAATCAGGAAAGACCAAACAGGCAAAGGCAGGGGAAAAAGTCGGCCCTGGCAAGTACGTCTGCATCGACTGCGGACGCGAGATCAAAATCGACAGTGTTGACAAGGATCTGGTCAAGTGCCCCACGTGCGCATGCGAGACCTACGACTGTTTCCCCATCACGCATATCAGGCCCGATGTCAAGACGCCTGACGATGCAAAACACCCCCCAAAACGCTGATCGAGCCAACATACTGAGGGGATTCATTCTCCCCTATTACCCATTCTCAAGGCATCGTCTTTTGAACATTCCATCCACCCAAGGATCGGAGGTGAAATGAATGGTAAACGTTTCTGAAGAGGGCGAAGTATATCGCTGTGAAATTTGCGGCAATGTCGTTGAAGTAAAGGAGGTCGGCGGCGGCGAACTTGTCTGCTGCGGTGAGCCGATGGTGCTCGAGGAGGAGTGAGTATGGAGAAGAAAATGAAGGATCTTGAGGAGAAGATCGGCAAAGTCCCCAAGATTTTCCATGACCTTAAAGATCTTGATCCCGAGCTGTACAAAAGCGTGATGGGACTGGATCAGATGATCTGGGCTGACGGCGCCCTCTCGAAGCAGACGAAAAAACTGATCGCCATTGCCGTCGCGGCGGCTCTCCGGGACAAGCACGCCGTACGCGCCCAGATGGCGGGTGCAAAGCACCTCGGCATTTCCATGGCGGAGGTCGACGAAGCGCTGCGGGTTACCTTCCTCCTCTCGGGGATGCCCGCGTATGTCTATGGAAAAACTGCGGCCGAAGAGCTTTTGAAATAAGGTGGCTTCATGGACGAAGAGACGGTCAGCCAAGCGCCCTGCTGCTGCATGCCGGTTCTCGGCGAACCGGCGCCGGATTTTTCCGCCGATACCACTCAGGGCCCCGTGAAACTCTCCGATTACCGCGGAAAATGGGTCGTGCTCTTTTCCCACCCGGCGGACTTTACCCCGGTCTGCACGACGGAATTCATGGCATTTGCAAAGATTGCACCGGACCTTGACGCCATGAATGTCCGCCTGATCGGGCTGTCCATCGACAGCGTCCATTCCCATCTTGCCTGGGTGCGGAATATCAAAGAGAAGATGGGTGTCTCCATTCCGTTTCCCATCATTGCGGATCTTTCGATGCAGGTCGCTCGAAAATACGGCATGATCCACCCCGGGCAGAGCAGTACCGCAACGATTCGAACCGTTTTTTTCATCGATCCCGAAGGAATCCTCCGGGCAATGATCTACTATCCCCTCTCCAACGGACGGTACATGCCCGAGATTGTCCGTATCATCAAGGCGATGCAGGCCACCGACAAATACGGGGTGGCAACGCCTGCAAACTGGCAGCCGGGCGACAAAGTGGTAGTGCCGCCTCCAAAGACAGCCGAGGAGATGGAAAAACGGCTTGAACAGGGCTACGACTGCCGCGACTGGTACCTCTGTTTCAAGGAGATCTGATCATCTCTCCGTCGAAAACCTTTTTTTATGAGTCCGGGAAACGAAAGAGCGATATCGTGAACGTATGTGCATTCGCCACCAGCCCCCGCCGCCATGGCAATTCGGAGACCCTGCTTGACTGGCTGCTCGCCTCGATGAAAGACCACCCGGGAGTTGCCGTCGAAAAGATTGCGCTGGACGAGATTACCATCAATCCGTGCCGGGGGTGCAATGCCTGTGAAAAACTGGGCCACTGCATCCAGGAGGACGATCTGCCGTGGGTGCTCGAAAAAATCATCGCAGCGGACTGCATCGTCCTCGCCTCGCCGATCTTCTGCATGGGGCTGTGCGCCCAGGCAAAGGCCCTTGTCGACCGCACCCAGGTATTCCGCTCGCGGAAATACGTCTTAAAAATCCCGGTTGTGCCGCCCGAACAAAAGGGAAAACGGCTGGGAGTGTTCCTTTCAACGGCGGGGCAGCGATGGGACATCGTCTTTGACGGGGCTATTCCCTCGGTAAAATGCTTTTTCCACCTCTCCGAGGTGAAGGACCAGGACATTTATTATCTGCTGGTCGACGGAGTGGATGAAAAGGGCGCGATCGAGAGCCACCCGACGGCACGATCGGATGCCGCCGCCCTCGGAGCCGAACTTGTCGGGCGGTTTTCTGCCATGACCGGCGGAGGGCCGGCATGACAATCTCGGTCATCGGCATATCGGGAAGCCCCCGGCGGCACGGGAATACCGAAACCCTGCTCGATCGGTTTTTAGCGGGTGCGGCGGACGAGGGTGCGGATGTTGAAAAAGTCGTGATACGGGGGATGAACTACCGCTCCTGCCAGGGGTGCAATGCCTGCCATAAGACAGGCGTCTGCGTCCTGAAAGACGATTTTACGCCTCTATTCGAGCGCATACTCGAAACGGACGTCATCGCACTGTCTTCACCGATCTATTCGATGGGCATCACGGCGGAGTTAAAAGCGCTCATCGACCGGGCGCAGGTGTTCTGGGCCCGCAAATTCCTGCTAAAAAACCTCTATTTCGATTACGACCACATAAAAAGCCACAAAGGAGTGTTTCTCTCCACTGCAGGGCAGAACTGGGACCATGTCTTCGACGGTGCCTACCCGGTGGTGACCGCCTTTTTCAATGATCTCGGCTTCGAGTACTGGGACAATGTCATCGCCAACAATATGGACGCGTACGGCGGGATCCGCGGGCACCCGACGGCACTTGATGAAGCCTACGAAAAGGGGGGAAAGGTGGTGCGGAGCGTCGCCCACCTCCGCGATGCATCAGAGAACCAGGCTCGCGTAGACCGCACCGAATGATGCCGCTATCAGGACGACAAATGCCAGCGGATTCCACGCAAGCACTTTTTTCCCGTCAAGGACGGACACGGGCAGCATGTTGAACGCCGCAATCATGGCGTTCACCTTAAGCCCGACAAGACCGATCAGCCAGATAATGCCGCCGCCGGCAAGCAGCATGGCGGCGAACGGCAGGCAGAGGACAAGGTTCGTTGCAGGGCCCGCTGCCGAAATGATCCCGTTTTGTTCGCGGGTGATGCCGTACCCCGAGATCACCGTCGCCCCGGGGGCCGCGAAGACCACGCCGGCGAACGCGGCAAGCACGACGGCAACCAGCAGCATCTCGTTGCTTTTCCGGAACTCCGCGGAAAAGCCGTACCGCATGGCGGAAAACTTGTGGGCCATCTCGTGCAAAACAAATCCGATACCGACGGTTACGAGTGAGATACCGAAGAACATCGCGAATGACAGCGGGGAAAGGCCCCCTTCCAGAAAGATCAGGGTGAAGGCAAGGCCGATGGCAAGCCATGCAACGAGCAGATCGAAGCGTTCTCTCCGGGAAATGTGGTGCAGCATGTATGTCGTCTGTACTGGGGCAGCCGGGAATTTAGCATTGTGGGTCGGGATACTGCCGGGGAAGCGTTATCATCTCGTCCGCACGAGATAGAGGTATGTCACTGGAAGAGCTCCGGGAGGGCATGGCTGCCGTCGATCGCGACATTATCGCCCTCATCGCCAGGAGACAGGAGTATGCAAAAGAGATCGGGCGCATCAAGCACAGGAGCGGCCTCCCGGTCCGCGATGAGGCCCAGCGGGAAGAGGTGCTCCGGCGTGCGCTGGATGCGGCTGTCGAAGCGGGCATCGATCCGGCAGCAGTTGAAAAGATCATTGCCGTCCTGCTCGATATGAGCGAAGAGCGGCAGCGTGAATTTGCCGGAGAAGGGAACCTGCCCTGAATTCAGGTTTTCCGCCTGATACGGATATTATAGTGCCTGAGCAGAAAATCCCTGATTTTTTCCGACGCCAAAAACCGGTTGTCCAGCAGGTTGACGATCCGGTTCACCTCATCACAGAGCGGCATGATGCGTTCTGCCACCTCGCCTCCCGTCAGATCGGCATACCCGACGATGCCCTGCAGGGGGTTGCGGATATGATCGTTTAAGATCGAAAACTGTTCCA
>JAAEEQ010000009.1 GCA_013415665.1 Methanomicrobiales archaeon | reverse complement strand
GTGCCGGGCAGGAATATGCGGGTGCGGGTCCATCACGGGTACGTGATCGTCACCTGCCTGCGGTGCGGGTATCAGCGGCGGTACCGGGTGGTGAGGCCGCATTCCTGACCCCGGATTCCTGCACCGGCTCAAGGCAACGGTGTGGATAGGAAAACACGGATGTACCCGGCAGACGCTCGATGAGATCGCCGTCCAGCTTGAAAAGCGCGGCGTGGTCAAGATCCGCTGGCTCCGGAACACCAGCGTCGATCCGGACCGCATCGCACGGGAATGCCGTGCCCGCCTGCTCTCTGTCCGCGGCAGGACGATGATCCTCGAGAAACCGGGCAGAGCGGACCGGTGATCCCGCCTCTCGAAAAAATATAAAAGCCTTTCATACAAATAAGTAAAGACTGCTATCAGGCATATTGATAATGAGGTTAATCGATGACAACTGTATATGACATCCCCTCTGATGTTTTCATCAAGAAGGTGGCAGAGGAGCTCCAGAAGCTCGATACCGTTTCCCCACCTGACTGGGCAATGTACGCGAAGACGGGGGTTCATAAAGAAGCACCACCCGAAGAAGAAGACTGGTGGTATATCCGTGCCGCAGCGGTGCTGCGCCGCGTGTATATTGACGGTCCCGTAGGCGTGCAGCGCATGCGCTCGTTCTATGGCGGAAAGCGAGATCGCGGCTCAAACCCGTACCAGTTCCGCCGGGGCAGCGGTTCGGTTCTCCGCAAGATCCTCCAGCAGCTGGAGGCGGCGGGATATGTTGAGCACGGCAAGGACGGACGACGAGTATCGGCGGCCGGGCGTTCCTTTATGGACGGCATTGCCAACAGCGTGAAGGCAACCGTCACCGAAACGGTGCCCGGTATCGCAAAGTACTGAGGTTCTTGAGTATGGGTGACGATGAGCTATCCGAACTTCGCCGCAGGAGAATGGAGCAGCTCCAGCGTCAGCAGGTGGAACAACAGGCACTGCAGGACGATATCGAGCGTCAGAAGCAGATGGAATCGCAGATTCAGATCGCGCTGATGAAAATTCTCGAACCTCCTGCACGGGAACGCCTCAACACCATCAAGCTCACCCGCCCGGAATTTGCACGCGCCGTTGAACAGCAACTGCTTGCGCTTGCCCAGAGCGGCAGAATCCGGCAGCGGATTACCGACGAGCAGTTGAAGGCGCTTCTCCGGCAGATCGTGCCGGAAAAGAAGGATTTCAACATTACCCGGAAATAATGAAGGCAGGGGTTCTCTTCAGCGGCGGAAAAGACAGTGCGCTTGCGGCCATCATGCTCGCACGCGACTATGCGGTCGAGTTAAACACCATGGTGTTCGATCCGAACCGCGATCTGTCCGCCGTTGCCCGGGCTGCCGGTACACTCGGCTTCCCGTTCCGGGTGAGGACCTTCCCCGAAGGATTTCTGGAGGAGGTTGCCGGCATGGTCGTGGAACAGGGGTATCCGAACGAAGCCATCAACAGGGTTCACCGGGAGGCGATCAGGGTGCTTTCGGGTGAGTATGCTGTTGTGGGTGACGGTACTCGGCTCAACGACCGCGTGCCGATGCTGACCCTTGCCGACGTGCAGCGCATCGAGGCGAGGTGCGGATGCTCGTATGTCCGCCCGCTGCTCGGGTTCGGGAAATCCGAGATCCGGCGCCTCGCCGGCAGGTACCTTGATGTGCGGTACGGCGAGACGGGGATGCTTGACAACGGGGACTATGAGGCGGAAATCCGCCGGGCAATCGCGGCACGGGGACATGATCCTGCCGCATATTTCCCTCCCCGCCATGAACAGTCCCTTGTAACGGGCGTTCATGCAATAATCACAGGTGATGACAATGAGTAAAGTAACAATGAGCCGCAAGATTCGGTTTGCAAAAGCATGTGAGCAGAACCGCCGGGTTCCCGCATGGGTGATGATCCGGACAAAACGCCAGGTCACCAGCCACCCCCGGCGGCGTAACTGGAGAAGGTCCAGTCTGAAGGTGTGATTATGGTCGAAAAACTCAAAGAGCAGATTTACATCATCCCCCTGCGGGATGTGAAAAAAGCGCCCCGGTGGAAGCGGAGCAACCGGGCCATCAAGGAAGTCCGGTCATATCTGGCAAAACACATGAAAAGCGACGACGTGAAACTTGACCGTTCCATCAACGAGCATGTGTGGGCACGGGGAAGCGAGAAGCCTCCGCGCAGCATCCGCATCCGTGCCATGAAATTTGAGGACGGGCAGGTTCAGGCCGAACTCGCTGAGGAATGAGATGAAAGAAACGATCGATTTTGCCGCCGATCCTCATATCGGGGTGTTCTCCCGGGTATTTGAGGATATTGCGGTCATCCCCCCGGCAGCTCCGGAGCCGTTCCAGGCAGCCGTGCGGGAAGCGCTCGGTGTCGATATCGTACTGACGACGGTACAGGGCTCCTCAATCGTCGGGTCCCTGGTTGCCGGGAACAGTACGGGGATTGTGGTCAGCGGGCTGGTGTCAGCCGGGGAGCTGTCGCTTCTCTCGGAGCACCGCGATGTCATGCGCCTTGAACGGTCCATGAACGCCGCCGGCAACATCATCCTCTGTAATGACGAATTTGCAGCATTGCACCCCGATATCAGTGAAAAGACGGCGGAAAAGATCGGCTCGTTTCTGGACGTCCGCGTGATCAGGACGACCCTCGGCGGCATCCCGACGGTGGGCATGGCGGCGGTTGCGACAAACCGCGGCGTGCTTGTCCATCCGCGGGCGACACCGCAGGAGATTGCGGCACTCGAATCGGTAACCGATCTTCCCGTCGGAACCGGATCGGTGAATATGGGCACCGGGCTTGTCGGTACGGGGCTCATTGCGAACAGCCGGGGATACCTTGCCGGCTTTGAAACAAGCGGCTATGAACTTGGCCGTATTGAGGAAGTATTTGGATTTCTGGAGTGATCGAAAATGGCAGAGCAGAGCTATGAAGTGCGTGGCGAATTTAAGGTGTCTGACGTGTGGAAGCCCTATACGAAGACCGTTGTTGCGGATAATGAAAAACACGCAAAGGAGCGCATTTATACCATCATCGGCAGTAAACACCGCCTTAAGAGAAATTATATTAAAATCAACGCCGTTTTAATGGTTGATGGTGAATAACGTGGAGAATGTCGACCCTCGCGAAGTACAGATGCTCCAGCAGTACCTCAACGAGTTCAGCCAGCAGATCGAGTATTATTCGCGGCAATTCGAGGTTATCGAACAGCGGCGGGTGGAGTCACTGGCCGCCATCGAGACATTGAACGTGCTTGCCCGAAAGGAGGACGATACGGTTCTCCTCCCGCTGGGCGGGGGTGCGAGCCTCAGGGTGAAACTTCTCGACCCGGAAAAAGTGCTCATCAATATCGGTTCGGATGTCATCGTCGAACGCAGCAACCAGGATGTGATCGCGTTTCTGGAGGATCGCATCCGGGAAATGGAGGCGATCGAGAAGAAACTCACCGCCTCTGTCGAGCAGGTGCAAAAACAGGCGAGCGATGTCGCCCGCCGCATCGAGTCAGCATACCAGCAGTCGCAACCGGGACAGGCAGGTAACTGATCCATGTTTGATTCGCTGAGAGAGAAACTCCAGGGCGTCCAGGAAAAACTGGGCTTTTCTATTAAAAAGGCGGAGGAAAATGTTCCTGTAGCGCCCCAACCCTCTCCGGCCCCCAAAAAGCAGGAGAAAAAGAGCTCTTCAACGCTCGTCGACAGGATGAAGGTCTTTGTCACGGAGCGCGAACTGGTCATTTCCGAAAAGGACATCGCCGAACCGCTTGCGGACCTTGAGCTCATTCTTCTGGAGAGCGATGTGGCGCTCCCTGCAGTGGATGCGATCGTCGGAACGATGCGTTCCGATCTTGTCGGCTCCCACCGTAAGATGGGAACCCCGGTCGATGAGATCGTGGTACATACGCTCAAACACGCTCTTCTTGACGTCCTCGGCGAAGGATTCGATATAAAGGCGTACATCTCCGCGCACGAGCGTCCCGTGAAAATGCTGTTTACCGGGGTGAACGGCACCGGCAAAACCACGACTATCGCCAAGGTCGCACATTACCTGAAAGCAAACGGATTTTCCGTCGTGATCGGGTCCGGCGACACGTTCCGTGCCGGTGCGAACGAGCAGATGAAAACACATGCCGATCGCGTGGGGGTAAAAGTGATCCGCCACCAGCAGGGGGCCGATCCTTCGGCAGTCCTCTTTGATGCGGTTGAATATGCCCGTGCGCACGGCATTGACGTGGTACTTGCGGATACCGCAGGCCGGTTTCATAACCGCGCGAACCTCATGAACCAGCTGGAAAAGATCCGGCGGGTCATGAAACCCGATCTCGTGGTGTATGTCGATGAGGCCGTCGCTGGCAATGATGCCGTCATTCGCGCGGACGAGTTCAATGCAGCGGTTGGCACTGATGCCGTGGTGCTGACCAAGGCGGACATGGACACAAAGGGCGGTGCGGCTATCTCGATAGCGCACACGATCGGCAAACCGATTATGTTTCTCGGTGTCGGGCAGGGGTACGGGGATATCGTCCCCTTCTCGCCGGAACGTGTCGTCGCCGAACTGCTGGGGGCGGATGCCTGATGCTTGACCGCCTCGGCAGCGGGCTGAAGGACGCACTGAAAAAGCTTGCCGGAAAGACGGTCATCGATAAAGCCGCCGTCGACGAGCTCGTCCGGGATCTGCAGCGTGCGCTGCTCCAGGCCGATGTCAACGTCAAACTCGTCATGGGGCTTTCCCAGTCCATCAAGCAGCGTGCCCTTGATGAGGAACCCCCGAAAGGGATGGGCGTGCGCGAACACGTCCTCAGGATCGTCTACCAGGAACTCGTTGCCCTGATGGGGAACGCCGCTGAGGTTCAGCTCGGCCCCCAGACGATTCTCATGGCCGGGCTTCAGGGGAGCGGTAAAACGACCACGACGGCAAAACTGGCACGTTTTTTCCAGCGAAAAGGCCTGCGTGTCGCTGTTGTCTGCGCCGATGTGTTCCGCCCCGGTGCCTATGACCAGCTGCTCCATCTCTGCAGCCAGATCAACGTGCCCTGTTACGGCGAACCGGGCAACGAGGATGCCGTTTCAATCGTCAAAAACGGCCTTGCGAAGCATGCCGGCACCGAGGTTGTCATCATCGATACGCAGGGACGACATGCGCTTGAAGACGACCTCATCGACGAAATTATCGCCCTGAACACGCTGTCGAAAGCGACGCACCGGTGGCTGGTGATTGATGCCGCTCTCGGCCAGCAGGCGCGGGATCAGGCGCGCCGGTTTCATGAAGCGATTCAGATCGACGGCGTCATCATCACCAAGATGGACGGCACCGCCAAAGGCGGCGGCGCCCTGTCGGCGGTGTCCGAAACCCAGAGCGGGATTGTCTTTATCGGGAGCGGTGAGACGATTGACGACCTCGAGCGGTTCGAGCCGAACGGCTTCATTTCACGGCTCCTCGGGATGGGCGATCTCAAGGCGCTGGTGGAACGTGCCGAAGAGGTCATCGGCGATCAGGACGTGGACGTCAACGCCATGCTCCGGGGAAAATTCTCGCTCCGGGACATGTACAAACAGATGGAGGCGGTCAAGAAGATGGGTCCGCTCAAGCAGGTTCTCGGGATGCTGCCTCTCGGCGGGATGGATATCCCTCAGGACGCTTTCGATGTGACCAGCCAGAAGATGGAGCGGTACCGGGTTGTCATGGACTCCATGACCCCTGACGAACTCGACAATCCATCCGTGATCAGCGGATCACGGATTCACCGGATAGCGCTCGGTGCCGGCGCCGCACCGGAAGAGGTTCGCGAGCTCCTCAAATACTACAAGACCATGCAGCGGGCGCTGAAGGGGATGCGCGGCGCCGGCGGCAAATTCAATATGCAGCGGATGCTGAAGAAATTCGGCGGGATGTAGCGCGATGAGGCGGTTTGCGATCGTCGGGCACCGTGCCCGGACATCCGGGGATTTCTCCCTCAACGACCTGCCCGGCGGGGCGGGGAGGATGGATGTCCTCTGCCGCTGCGTCAATACGGCATTTTTCCTCTCCCATGATCTCAGGAAGGATGTAGAATGCTACCTGGTCCTCCTCGGGGATCCGGCTCCTCCGAAGACGGTACGGTTTTCAGGCGTCCACCTCCGTTCCCTCAATCCCGACGAGCGAAGTGCGGCGGCACTTTTAAAAAAGGCACTTGCCCTTCCCTGCGGCGATGAATTCCGGGAATCATCTCCCGGGGTTGCCGTGCGGCAGGGGGGCCTTGCCCGTCTCATCGAGGATATGCCGCTCGCGCTGCTGCATGAGGAGGGGGATGACCTGCGCAACGTCCATCCGCTGCCATCAGGATACCTTTTAAGCGATCACCTGAACTTCACACCTGAGGAGGAAGCAGTGGTGCAGGATATGCCCCGCATCTCGGTCGGCCCGGTCTCGCTGCATGCGGACCACGCCATAACTGTCGTCCAGAACGAACTGGACAGGAGGCAACACGGATGGAACTGATACCCACCATCGAATCAATACTCGAATATGGTCCGGTCTGCGACCACTGCCTGGGAAGATTGTTCGGGAAATGCTCGCACGGCCTTACCAACCGGGAGCGGGGGCACGCGCTTCGCATTACGCATCTGATCGCCAAAAACCGGCCGTATGCGGAAGAAAAGGACGTGTGCTGGATTTGCGGCAACCTCTTTGATGCGACCGGCACCTGGGCCGAGCGAATCGCCGGTGCGCTGCATGGCCTGGACTATGCGACATTCCTTGTCGGATGCCGCGTCCCGCCGCTCATGGCGGAGAGCGAAGAGCTTCTCTGGAGCGATCTGGGGCTTTCGTCTCCCGAACCGGTCAAGGCGGAGTTTAACCGCGAAGTCGGCAAGGCCGTTTCGGCAATAACGGGCAAAGCCGTCGATTTCACCCGCCCGGACATTGTCGTCATCTGCGACATCGCCAACGAATCCGTAGAAGTTCAGATTAATCCGGCTTTTATCTATGGCCGGTACCGGAAACTGGTGCGCGGGATCCCGCAGACCCGGTGGCACTGCAGGGTCTGCCGCGGCAGCGGATGCGAACGGTGCGGCTTTACCGGCAAAATGTACCAGGATTCCGTCGAGGAACTCATCGGGCGCCCGGTGATCGCAGCAACCCATGCGGAGGATGCGGTGCTGCACGGGGCCGGGCGTGAAGACATCGATGCGCTGATGCTCGGTTCGGGGAGGCCGTTCGTTCTCGAAGTGGTCGCTCCCCGGATCCGGTCGCTTGCCCTTTCCGATATCGAGGCGGCCATCAACCAGAGTGCCGCGGGATCCGTGTCCGTCACCCTCGATCACTGGAGTGACCGGCACGAGGTGGAAACCATTAAGACCGAAAAGGCGCATAAAAAGTACAGCATTCTGGTCGAAGTAGACGGAGCTATCTCCGTTGACGATATCCGAAATGCTCTGAGGAGCCTATCCGGTGCGACAATAGATCAGCGCACCCCCCAACGTGTCTCCCACAGGCGAGCAGACAAGGTCAGGAAACGCAGGGTCATCGCGATAGAGTGTACCGGCGAAGAAGACGGCAGGTTTTTTATAACGGTCGTCGGCGAAGCAGGTCTCTATATCAAGGAACTCATATCCGGTGACAGCGGCAGGACCGTGCCGAGTCTTGCAGGCGTGCTGGAGATGCCCGCACGGGTCGTTGCGCTGGATGTAGTCGGGGTCGACGGGGTTGTCCCGGAACGGGCGGCCGGAAACGAAGCATAGGAGGCTACAACATGGCACATCATAACGGTCCACGGAAAAAAACCCGGTATAAATTCAAGAAGGCACTACGGCAGCGGGGCCTTGCCCCCGTGACGCGCGTCATCCAGAAGTTCGAACCCGGCGATCGCGTACACATCGTTATCGACTCGAGCGTACACGCCGGCATGCCCCACCGCCGGTTCCACGGGAAAACCGGCACGGTTGTCGGTCAGCGCGGACGGGCATGGATGCTTGAAATCAGCGACGGAAACACTACCAAGACGGTGATTGCCCGATCGCAACATCTAAAACCCCAAAACGTATAATTTTTTTATCTGGTGATTGGCATGAAAGTCAAAGCGGTTGTGAACGAAGAGAGGATTACCCTTTCCGAACTCCGGGAGGCACTTCTCGTCATGGAGGCATCGCGGAGGGAAGCAGGGGACGAAATGTCCTATGAACTGCGAAAGAGTATCGAACATGCCAATCTGCTTTCCAAGACCTCGGCTGAAAATGCCGCGAACCTCGTCACAGAACTGAACAAACTCGAAAAAATTAAGCCGGAGATCGCATCCAGGATTGCAAGTATCATGCCGCTCTCGCGGGATGAACTCCGGGCAATATACGCAAAAGAGCGTTTCACTCTGACAACCGCGGAGCTTGACGAAATCCTCGACCTGGTCAAGG
Source organism: Methanomicrobiales archaeon (assembly GCA_013415665.1). Lineage (GTDB taxonomy): Archaea > Halobacteriota > Methanomicrobia > Methanomicrobiales > Methanomicrobiaceae > LKUD01. The sequence goes on along the minus strand of JAAEEQ010000009.1, from coordinate 15,352 downwards.
CGCATTTCTGACGCCGGGGGTGTGCAGGTGAGGACTGATAAAAAGGAGCTCCATGCAGTAGTGCTTGACATCCTTCCCATCGGCCATGCCGATCCGCGCCGCCCCCAGTTCAAGAAAGAGCCGCTGGTGCAGGCGATCGGAACCGATCAATTCAAGCTTCTCGAACTGGTTCCGAAATCGCAGGATATCATGATCCATGAGACGGTGTACATCGGCGACCGTGAGCGCGAAAAAGTCGAGCGGGTCAAGCGGCGGATCAGCTATGAGGAGCTTTCAGCAACGGCACGCCTCGAACTTCCCTTCGCCGTCGAACGCATCGTCGCGGACAACGAGACACGGTTTGTCGATTTCTTCAACCGCGCCATCTCGATCACTCCCAAACTGCATATGCTGCATCTGCTCCCGGGGATTGGCAAAAAACTCATGTGGGAAATCCTCGATGAACGCCAGAAAAAGCCGTTTGAGTCGTTCAAGGACATCAGCGAACGCATCAAAGCGATACCGCACCCCGAACAGATGATTATCAAGCGCATCATGGAAGAGATCGAGGATCCGGACGTCAAATACCATCTCTTCACGTCAAAATGAGTGCTCCCTTCGATCAACATTTTCTCGTCGATGAAAAGGCGATTAAAAAAATCGCCGGCTTTATTCCGGTCAGGGGCAAACGGGTGCTCGAGATAGGGCCCGGTGAAGGCCCCCTGACACGGGCGCTGCTGGACCGGGGAGCGCTGGTCATTGCCGTCGAACTGGACCGCAATCTCTTCGAAGAGCTGGAGCAGCGTTTTTCCCGGGAAATTGCCGAGGGGAGGCTCTTTTGTATCCGGGGCGATGCGGTCCGCGATCCGTTTCCGCCGTTTGATGTCGTGGTCGCCAATCTCCCCTATTCGGCGTCTTCGAAAATTACCTTCCGTCTCCTCAATACCGGGTTTGAGGATGCGGTACTGATGTACCAGAAGGAGTTTGCGGAACGCATGCTTGCCTCCCCCGGCACGCCGGCAGCAGGAAGGCTCTCCGTGATGGTGCAGACATACGCCGATGTCGCCCCCCTTCTTGAGCTCTCGCCGAACGCGTTCCGGCCGAAACCGCAGGTCCGGTCGATGGTGGTGCGCATCACTCCCCGCCCGCCACCCTTCCCGATAGCCGATCACGCGCTCTATGCTGTCATTGTCCGCGAACTTTTCTCGCACCGGCGAAAAACGGTGAGCAAATCGTTAAAAATTGCACGCCCGGTGCTCGGTGAGGGGCGGGTGCGGGCCATGCTCGAAAGCCTGCCGCCTGCGATACTCGGGGCGAGGCCCGAAGAACTGGATCTCGCTTCATTTGCCCGGATCGCCAATTGCGCCGCCGCAAGTGCTTCGTGACAGCGCCGCGGCCTGATCATGCCCCGAAATGAGCCCTTTTATAGCAGCACACCAGACGATAATCAGCATTGCGGGGTGTGTCTGATGGGGGGCAGGAGAATGGTGGGTGGGGATGTGAAGGCCGGGGAGCTTATCGGCCAGCTGTACGATCGCGATCCGGCAACCCGCGATCTGGCCGTCGATACCCTGGTCTCGCTGGGAGAATGCGCTGTTCCCGATCTGATCGGCGTGCTTGACGATCCCGATGAATCGGTTCAGGAGTATGCCGTCCAGGCACTCGCAGGGATTGGCAGTCCCGCGCTCCCGTATCTGATCCGGGCCCTCGAACAGGAAGATGAGGAGCTCGTCGGCAGAATCGGCTGGGTACTCGGCGCGATCGGGGATCCGGCAATCGAGCCACTCATCTCATCGCTCGGGTCCCATATTCCGGCGCTCCAGCTCTCCGCAGGGGCGACGCTGATTGCGATGGGGGACCCGGCTGTTCCCGGTCTCATCCGGTGCCTTGTCCACGAGGATGACGATGTCAGGGCAATCGCCCAGGCGGTACTTGCAGAGATCGGCTCTCCTGCCGCGGAGATGCTGATCGAGGCGTACCGGAGCGCCGATGATGCCCTTCGCGATCCGATCCGGCACCTGCTGGCCGAAATCGGAGCGCCTGCCGTTCCTCCCCTGCAAAAAGCGATCAACGATCCGGATCCCGCCGTGCGCCGGTGCGCCGAGGCCGTGCTTGGCAGCCTGCAGGACAGGGAAGAATAAGCGGGATGTACCGGTGCCGGGTTATCCTGTCGTCTCCGGAACGGGCAGGATCTCCCTGCCGCTGACGGCATCGATGTACAGGGTTCTGCTGCCGCGATCGGAAGCGAGCGCTATTTCATAAACCGGATAATAGAACGTCGAAAACGACGTGATTTCGGCTGTCGGTTCGATTCCTTTCAGGATGCGCCGTACATCCTCCTCGTCGATCAGGCGTTCCCGGGCTTTCTCCTCGCCGCGGGGGCACAGGGGGATTTCTTCAGGCGGATTGCCGTGCCCCGGCCTTGGAATGGGGTGGGCAAGCAGCGGGACATAGATGTCGGCAGTCCCGGCCTTTCCTGCTTTGGTCACCAGTTTTCGTTTTTCCAGGGCCCGTAGGATTTTTTTGACGGCTGCGGCCGGAAGTTTCGATACTGCTTCGAGATCGGCTCCCGTTGCCCCGGATGGCGTCAGATGGCCGAGGATGCAGACTGCAGGTTCGTCGAGCCCGATGAGCTCCCCGAAACAGGGCCTGAGCGAAAGACCTCCCTTGAGATCGGCACAGTATCCCCACTGGCCGTCGATGCACCATATGGTGCTTTTCGTCGTCTTTTTCAGAATCCCGCTGATATAGCGGGCCTCAAATCGGACCAGCGGCCAGAATGCAAGTTCTGCATCGGCAATGCGTTCTTCATTCCCGAAAATCAGGAATTTTCGTCTGCGTTTGCCAAGCGCGATGTCGAGGGCGTCCTCCCTCCCGATAAGGGGCGCGACAGCGTCGCCCGGAAGAGCGCTCATGGCGCCGGGGATATCCTCATCGGGCCATGCAGGCTCGTCATGGACCGGCGCCGCCTCCGGCAGGGGGCGGGGCGCGGACCCGGCTTTCGGTGGCGGGACGATATCGGGGGGCACTGCCGGGAATTCTGCGCTCGCGGGGAGGGGCTCACTTACCGCCCGTGCCCGGGGTTGAAGGCGGGGGGTAAGCCCGCGGTGCTTTGTTATCCTGTTTTTAAACCTGATTTTCATTTTTTCCCGGGAAAGCCCCCCCATGACGAAAAATTCACCGGGATGCAATGTTGCAAGCTCTTCGACCTCCCGGCGGGAACTGAAGAAAAGGTCGACCGCCTTAAGGTCATTTTCGATCGAAAGCTTCCCGATAATCTGGTTGTTGCATTGCGAAAGCACATTTTTCGTCACAATCGCCGGGCGCTGGGTTGCAACCAGCAGGCCGAGGCCGCGTTTTCGTCCCCTCCTTGAGATCTCCTCGATTTTCTTGATGGAATCCTTCGACTGCGGTATGAATTTGTCCGCTTCCTCGACAATGAGCAGGTAGGGTTTGCGCAGCTCGGTGGCAACATCGTACAGCAGCCCGGCAAGCTTCGTGACCTTCTCCTGCATGTTTGTCTCCGACACATCGTAAATAATCGGCAGATCGCAGGTTACCGACTTTACCAGGAGTTCTTTTAAGTTGACCTTCTCGATATCCTCATCGCACTGCTCGTCCGTGCCGACCCAGACTGCCTGAAACGTATCTTTCAGGGAAAAATACTCGCCTTCCGTGTCTATCAGGCAGAAACCGATATACGCATCACAGAGCTGTTCGCAGAGCACCGCGATGCTCCAGCTTTTGCCGGCTCCCGACTGGGCGATAATGCAGGTACGGCCGGTCACCAGTTCCTGCGCATCAATGAAAAAATCACGTTCGCCCGCCTTTCCGATAAAAAGCTCCATGTATAACTCAGTATGGCACCGGGAAGATTTTAAGCGTTTTCTCATTTGCCTTCTGGCGGAGGGATACGTTGATGCCTGCTGCCTGCCACTGGTGTACGATGCACGATTCCGGCGACCGGCCCCCTGCCTATCCCTATCCCCTGCATCCCCAGGTCTATCCTCCGGAGGCGGACACGTACCTCCTGCTCCGGGCGGCCCTGGCAGAGGTGCGGGAAGGGGACCGCGTCTGCGAAGTCGGAACCGGGAGCGGCCTCATCGCCGGCGAACTTTCCCGCACTGCTCCTCTCGTCGCAACCGAGATCAATCCGCATGCGATCGCCGCCGCCCGCAGGCTCGGCGTCGAGGTCATCCGGACCGATCTCCTCGCCGGCGTTGCCGGCCCTTTCGATCTCGTCCTGTTCAACCCCCCCTATCTCCCGACGGAACCGGACGAACGGCTGGATGACTGGCTTGAGTACGCACTCGACGGGGGAGAGACCGGACGCGAAGTGGCGGTCCGGTTCATCAGGGACGTCGGCCGGGTTCTCTCCCCTGCCGGCCGGGTCCTCCTCCTCGTATCCACGCTCACGGGAATCGGGGAGGTGCAAAAAGCCTGCGCTGATGCGGGTTTTATCGTGTTCATGGTTGCCGGCGAGGAATGCGAAGGTGAACGGCTGATGGTGCTCCGCCTGATGCGGGACCTGTGCCGTGCCGGGGAATCGGGCTCCGGGGGGTGGCGGTGCGGTGAGCAGCGTTGATGTGCGGGATCTTACCCGGGTTGCCTTTTCCCGTCTGGATAAAGTGCTCTATCCCGATGCGCTGGTCACGAAAGCGGGCGTCATTGACTACTATATCAGAATCGCCCCAAGAATACTCCCGTTTCTCTCGGAACGGCTGCTGACCCTGAACCGCTTTCCCGATGGCATCGGGAGCGAGGGCTTTTTTGAGAAAAATGCCCCCGAAGGGACGCCGGCCTGGATCGACACCTTTCTCCGGCGATCGCCATCCCGGCACCGGGACACCCGATATCTCGTGTGCAATTCCCTTGACGCCCTCCTCTGGATTGCAAACCTTGCCGCACTCGAACTGCATATTTCCCTCGGGCGGCGGGCCTCGATCAATCATCCCGATTTCATCTTCTTCGATCTCGATCCGCGTCCTCCGGCGACGTTTTCGGATGCGGCCGATGCCGCCCTTGCAATCCGCTCGCTGCTGGAGGATCTCGGGTATGCCGGGTACGTAAAAACCTCGGGGCGACGCGGTCTTCACGTACTTGTTCCGATCACGCCCACCTCGTCGTACACCGCCACCCGGACCTTCGTCCGTCTCGTCACCCGGTATATCGCAGGGCGAAACGGGCATGTGCCCGTTGAAGGCTCGTTGTTTCGCGGCAACGGCCGTGTCGTTATCGATGACCTGCAGAATGCTCCCGGCAGAACGATGGTGGCGCCCTACAGCCTCCGGGCGGATCCACGCGCAACCGTCTCGACGCCGGTGACGTGGGACGAACTCGAGCGGGGGATCGAACCGGTGGTGTTCACCCTGCATACCGTCCCTGCCCGACGCACCGATCCATGGGAAAACATTTTCAAGCACCTGCAGAAAATGGAGTCTGCATGAACCGGCATGACGACGACCGGGGTGCGCCTCCCGCTCGCCGGCCGATATGGACGGGAAGCATCGCCCTCGGCCTCATCCACATACCGGTGCGTCTTTATCCGATGATACGCAGCAGTGCCGTTCCGTTCCGCCTCCTGCATGCAGCCGACGGCCAGCCCGTACGATACGAACGGGTCTGCTCAAAAGACGGTGCGGTCATCCCGTGGAGCGAGATTGCAAAGGGGTACGAAATAGGAAAAGGGGAATTCGTCATGTTTACAAAAGAGGAGCTTGAGGCGTTAAAACCTGAATCGGGCCGATCTATCAGGCTTGATACCTTCGTCTTTTACCATGCGATGGATCCGGTCTACTTCGATACGCCCTACCTGCTCGTTCCCGATGCAAGCGGGGATGCTTATGCGCTTCTGCATGCCGTATTTGAAGCAAAAGGGCGGGCGGGTGTCGGGAGGGTCACCCTTCGCTCACGGGAGCGCCCCGTGCTGGTTCACGCCTACCAGGGCGCCCTCGTCATGACGACGCTCCGGTATGCGGAGGAGGTCACCGCTCCCGGCTCCTTTGAAGAACTCTCCGCCCTGCCGGAACCCGGCCGCGACGAACTGAAACTTGCCGAAGCAATCGTCGAGAACCTCACCGGGGAGTTTGCCCTCGGACAGTACCACGACCGCTACCGCGAACGGGTCCTTGCCCTTATCGCGGCAAAGGCAAAAGGAGGCACCATCACCGTCGAAACCCCGAAGGCTGAAGAGGTGCGGGACCTTATGAGCGCTCTCCAGGAAACGCTCGAGAAGATGAAGGCGCGATGACCCTCCATCGCTATGCCCCGATGCTCGCCCGGACGGCGACAGGCCCGTTTTCATCGGAAGGCTGGATTTTCGAGATAAAATGGGACGGCATCCGGGCGTTAGCGTCGGTCGGCGCCGGGCTTTCGATCACCAGCCGGACCGGCAGGGACCTGCTCTCCCGGTTTCCCGAGCTCGGCGAACTTGCAGGCCTTGCCCGAAACGTGGTTCTGGACGGGGAGATCATCGTCCTTAAGGACGGGAGGCCTGATTTTACTGCCGTTCTTACGCGCCTGCAGCAGGATGCCGGGGATCGGGTTGCGGTGGCGGAGCAGCACCCGCCCGCCACCTACGTCGTTTTTGACATCCTCGAACAGAACGGGGACCCGGTCATCGATCGCCCCCTCCGCGAACGCCTCGGCATCCTGCAGGAAGCGGTACAGGAAGGCCAGTATGTCGTCCGTTCACGGCCGGTTGCCGGGGAAGGCGAGCGGTATTATGCCGCGGTCCTCCGCGAAGGGCTTGAGGGGGTGATCGCAAAGGATCTGGAGAGCAGGTACGAACCGGGTGTCCGCAGTGACCGCTGGCTGAAGATCGTCGGGACTCCGGCATGCGACTGCGTGGTCTTCGGGTTTACCCGGGGGAAAGGCAGGCGCAGCAACACCTTCGGCGCACTCGTCCTCGGCCTGTACGACAGCGGAACGCCGGTATTCGCAGGCAAGGTCGGAACGGGCTTCACCGACGCGATGCAACGGAGTCTGGCGGAACTGCTGCACCGGCCCGGTGTTCCGCCTCCTGCCGGGTGGGATGCCATCCCGGGAACCGTTACCTGGATCGATCCGGTCCTGGTCGTCACGGTGAAATATAAAAGCATCACCACGGCAGGCCGATTCAGGATGCCGCGGTTTGCCGGGGTCCGTCCCGACAAAGATCCACAGGCATGCACCACCGACCAGATCGTCCGGGTTGCAGGGGAGTATCGGAAGAAACGCGATTTTTCAAGGACTTCTGAACCCGGAGGAGGGATTGCGACGGCACAGGAAACTGGCAATTTCGTACTGCAGGAACATGCGAGCCGGCACCATCACTTCGATTTCCGCCTGGCCCACGGCGGCGTGCTCGTCAGCTGGGCGGTACCGAAAGGGATGCCAAAAAAGGCAGGCGATAAGCGGCTGGCGATCAGGACCGAGGATCATCCGCCTGACTATGCATCGTTCGAAGGAGTCATTCCCGACGGCGAATACGGCGCAGGGGAGGTCGTCATACGGGATGCGGGGGCGTACACTCCACTGGTGTGGGAAAAGGACAAAATCGAAGTGCTTCTCGCCGGAAAGGTGTTGCGCGGGCGATATGTCCTCGTCCGGTTTTCCCGCGGGGGTGAAAACGCGTGGCTCATCCTCCGTTCACAGGAGGATGCGGGAGGGACGGCCTGATCACGAAAAAAACGATGAAAAAGGCTTATTCGATGGCAATCTCCCTCCCGATCCGCCCCATCTCACGGTAGGGCACGTCGATAACCAGCAGGCCGTTTTCATACCGCGCTTTCGCCTTTGCAGGCTCGACGGGATTGCAGATTGCCGCCGTTCCCACATACACGGTCCCGGTTTTCGTTGCCCGTATCGAGAGCGAATCCTCATGCATATTCAGGCGGATGTTCTCTTTTGCCACGCCCGGCAGCTCGATCTCGATACGGAGATTTTCATGGTGTTCATCCGGCATCGAATAAATGACGGGGAACACGGTCTTTTCCTCCATTCCGTTCTCCCTCAGGATCCCTGCTTGGAAAGTCCTCTATTTAAAGATTTCCCGCCTTTCGCTCCCGGATTTCAGGTTCGGCGGAACATGCCGTCGAGCTCGTTTCGCCCGAAGATGACCATCGTCGGCCGGCCGTGCGGGCAGGTCCACGGATTTTTCGAACGCACCAGCTGGTCGACGAGTTTTTGCATCTGCTCCGCTGACAGGGGCGTTCCCGCCTTGATGGCGCCGCGGCATGCGATGACCGTGGTGATCCGTTCCCTGACGTTCTCCGCCGACACCCGGGTTTCCATGGCGATATCAGCAACGCAATCCCGGACGAGATCGGGAGCCACCTGCCTGCCGAGGATGACCGGCACGGTCCTGACGGCAAAACTGTCGCCGCCGAATTCCTCGACGAGGAATCCTTCGGTCATGAGCGCGTGGCGGGCGCCGCGAACGATTTCGGCTTCTTTCGATCTCAGGGTCAGGATAACGGGAACGATAAGTTCCTGTGCTGTTGTTTCCCGTTCCCTTTTTGCCAGCACCTGCTCATAGAGCACCCGTTCATGGGCGGCATGCTGATCGATGAGCAGGATGGCTTCGCCGGCGTCGTCTTTCCGTACCACGACGATATACGCTGTATCAATCTGCCCCAGAACCGTCAGGCTTCCCGGTACTTTAGCTGCCGCACCGGCGGCGCCGTGTTCCGTGAGCCGAAGCCGGGTGTCCGTCTGCCCAAAAGCTGCATGCAGCGGTTGTTGCGGCATCCGCTCATGCCGGGGGTCAATCCGGTACGCGGAATGGCTTTCTGCAACGCCTGCTGCCGGAGCAGGGGCCGCAGAACCTCCCGGTGCGGGAGTGCCCCGTGCGATGAGCTCCTTATCACCAAGCGACGTTCTGATGGCGGCAGCGAGATCACGGACAATCTCGTCTTCACGGCTGAGGCGGATCTCCTTTTTGGCGGGATGCACATTGACATCCACAAGGGCGGTATCGATATTCAGCGCCAGAAATACGACCGGATAACGGTTTTTCGGAAGCAGCGTTCCGAATCCTGCCCTGATGGCACGGAGCAGGACATTTGAGGTGATCTGCCGTTCGTTGACGCTGAGGACGATCATCTGGGCGTTCTGCCGGTTCAGATCCGGCCTGCCGACGTACCCCTCGATTCGCATATAGGGGGTCGTCCCGTTGACCGGGACCAGCGAGCGGGCAATCCCGGTGCCATAGAGCGCAGAAATCACCCCGAAAAGGCCTCCCCTTCCGTACGTCCGTATTTTTTCGGCACCATCCTGCACAAGCAGAAACGCCGTCCGCGGGTGGGCAAGGGCGCACCGCTCTACGGCCGTGTAAATATGGGCTAGCTCCGTGGCTTTTCGCTTCAGGAACTTTTTTCGTGCGGGTGTTGCCGCAAAAAGATCTTCGACGGTGATCGACGTCCCTGCCGGGGTGCCGGCCGCTTCCTCGCTGACAATCTCCCCCCCGTCGATAACCAGTCGTGTTCCGGCGATCACGGCGTCGTCAGCGGGTTTTGTTACGAGCGTCACCCGTGAAACGGCTGCAATGCTTGCCAGCGCCTCACCGCGAAATCCCATGGATGCAACGCGTGAGAGATCCTCCCACGATGTTATTTTGCTTGTTGCGTGCCGGGTGAAGGCCAGGCGCGCTTCGGCGGCGTCCATTCCCGACCCGTCATCGGTGACCCTGATCCGCGAGATGCCGCCCGGATCCGTCCTGATCTCGATCCGGATCTGCTTCGCACCCGCATCGATGGCATTTTCGGCAAGCTCCTTGACGACGGATGCCGGGCGCTCGACCACTTCGCCCGCGGCAATGCGGTTGATGGTCTCCTCATCAAGCAGCCTGATGCGCGATTGCTGCTTTTTGGGGGTTCGTGAAGGCTTCATCGCCCGCTCCGTGCCTTTTTCTGCAGGTCATAGAGGAACAGGAGTGCGTCTTTCGGGGTCAGTGCATCGAGATCCGCCCCGGCAAGGTCTGCAACGACCTGGTGCTCGGCCGTTGATGCGGGAGGATCGGAAACCAGCAGCATCTGGGTGTAGCGCGGGGAGCGGCGGCCTTCCGGTGCCGGTGTCCGGTTCATGGTGTCTTTCAGGATCTCCTCCGCCCGCGTGGTAACCCTGCGGGGAATGCCCGCAAGACGTGCGACATGAATGCCGTAGCTCCTGTCCGTTGCGCCGGGGATGAGTTTTCTTAGGAAGGTGACCTCGCTGCCGCTATCCTTCACCGCAAAATGGTAATTCTTCACCCGTTTCAAATCCGCTTCCACGCCGATGATTTCATGGAAATGCGTCGCAAAGAGGGTGCGGGCGCCTGCAGCCCCCCTCCCGTGAAGGTACTCGAGAACCGCCTGTGCTATGGAAAAACCGTCCAGCGTACTGGTTCCTCTCCCGATCTCATCGAGAATGACAAGGCTTTTTTCGGTTACGTTGTTGAGAATGTTTGCAAGTTCGAGCATCTCGACCATGAAGGTGCTCTGGCCGCTGGCAAGATCGTCAAAAGCCCCGACACGGGTGAAAATCCGGTCAACGATGCCGACCGTCGCATGTTTTGCGGGCACGAAACTGCCTGCCTGCGCCATGATGCACAGCAGGGCCACGGCACGCATATAGGTCGATTTTCCGGCCATATTCGCGCCGGTGATGACGAGGATCTGGTCCCCGCGTGCATCGAGTTCCGTGTCGTTCGGAACGAAGCCATGCCCGAGGCTTTGCTCCACGACCGGGTGGCGCCCGTCGCGGATGATTAACTGTTCCCGGTGCGTTATGGTCGGGCGGGTGTAGCCGGATGCGTCGGCAACATCGGCCAGACCTGCCAGGGTATCGAGAATCCCGAGCGACCGGGCGCTTTCCTGCAATGCAGGGACATCAGCCTTGAGCTTTTCGATGAGATCCGCATAGAGGCCGGATTCCATGGCCGTGAGTTTTTCCTCGGCGTTGGCGATCAGCGCCTCTTTCTCCTGAAGTGACGGGAGCGTGAACCGTTCGCCGTTTGCCGTCGTCTGTTTGCGCTGGTATTCTGCCGGCACCAGCCGTAAGTTGGGGCGGGTGACCTCGATATAGTACCCGAACACCTTGTTGTATCCGACTTTCAGCGATTTTATGCCGGTCCTTTCCCGTTCCTGCTGCTGGAATTCGGCAATCCAGCGCTTTCCTGAGGCTGCAATGCGCCGCATGTCATCAAGATGCTCGTCGTACCCCTCGCGGATGACGCCGCCGGTACGGGCGAGAACCGGCGGCTCTTCGACGATCGCCCGAGCGATCACCTCGGCAACATGGGTGAGGGGATGCACACCGGCGGACGAAGCCGCGATGAGTGCCGGAGGGGCCTCGCCTTCACGTCCGATGCTCTCCCTGATTGAGGGGATTTTTTCAAGCGACAGCCGCAACGTCACGAGATCCCGCGGACCTGCGTTGCCGTAGGATACCCTCCCGGCGATCCGTTCCATATCTGCAAAGCGGTCGAGCAGGGCACGGAGTTCGGCCCGTTCGGAAGCATGTCTCACAAAATAGCCGACCGCATCATGCCGCCGCTCTATTGCCTCCTTGTCGGTCAACGGTGCAGTAAGCCACGAACGGAGCGTCCGGCTCCCCATTGCCGTTTCCGTCGTATCGAGAAGGGCGAAAAGTGTTGATTTATGGCCCCCTTTTCCGATACTCTCAATGATTTCAAGGTTTCTGAGGGTGATGGCATCGAGCAGCATCAGGTGTGCATTATGCCTGACGGACAGGGTGTTGATGTGCGAAAGCCCGGATTTCTGGGTCTCCTTTGCATACTGCAGGCAGGCACCGGCAGCGGCTAGAGCATCGGGCATGCCGGCGCAACCGAACCCGTCGAGAAGGGAAACGCCGCACTGCCTGCACAGTTGCTCTTCCGCGGTTTCCGGATCGAACATCTCCCGTGCACAGGTCGTCACCACCACTCCCTGTGCCGTGAGCAGGTTGCGCAGTGCTTCGGCAAGTCCCGGGGGGACGATGCATTCCGATGGGCGGAGGCGGGCAATCCATGACAGCAGATCCTGGCCGCCGTCATCCGAGCCGCACCGTGCCACGAAAAAATCACCGGTGGAAATATCAAGGAACGCCAGCCCCAGTGAACGCGCCTTCGCGTCCGGTGCAATTCCCATGAGATACGACGCCCCCTTTGCCGGAACCATCCCCTGATCGATCACCGTCCCGGGTGTGACGACACGGACCACGTCACGCCTGACCACGCCCCTGGCGTTTTTCGGGTCCTCCACCTGATCGCAGACAGCGACGCGATAGCCCTTTGCGACGAGACGCGCAATATACGACTCGCCGGCATGCACCGGAACCCCCGCCAGCGGCATCCGTTCACCGTCCCGGGTACGCCCGCGTGACGTGAGGGTGATATCGAGTTCCCGTGAAACGACTTCGGCATCCTCCCCGAATGTCTCGTAGAAATCACCCATCTGGAAAAAAATGACGGCGTCGGGGTAGCGCTCCTTCATCGCATAGAACTGCCGCATCGCCGGCGTGGGTCCGCTTTTCATAGGTCTCACTACACTTTCTCGCAGGAAGGAATATAAGTGCCATGGTTCTGCTAAAGCGAAAAATTGCGGGCATTCATAAAAATTAAGCAAAATATGTAGTTTTTCGTCAAATCTGCCGCCGGGTGCCGGCATTCATTCGCGCCCATAAAACCAATACCTCTGAGAGCGCATTCTTCTGCGATAGGGTATGGCAAAGACGATCGTCGAGAAGATCTTTTCCCGCCGGTGTGGAGGCGATGTAGCGGCAGGTGATGTCCTGATGGTTCCGGTAGACGGTGCCATGATTCATGATATTACCGGCCCTCTCGCCATACACATGTTTCACGACATGGGTGGAAAGCGGGTCTTTGATCCGCAAAAAATCATCATGCTGTTCGATCATCAGGTCCCCGCCGATTCGATATCGGCAGCGCAGCTCCAGCAGTTCATGCGCTCGTTCGCCGATGAGCAGGGCATTTTCAACTACGATCTTCGCGAGGGCGTCTGCCATCAGGTTGTCATGGAAAAGGGACGTGCAGCGCCCGGAGAAATCGTCGTCGGATCCGATTCGCATACCTGCACCTATGGTGCTGCGGGCGCGTTCGCCACCGGCATCGGCTCGACGGACATGGGCTTCGTGCTGAAATTCGGCTCGCTGTATTTCCGCGTCCCCGAAAGCATCAGGATCGACGTTGAAGGCACGTTCCCTGATTTTGTGGGTGCGAAGGATTTTATCCTGAATGTGGCGGGCGATATCGGCGCCGACGGTGCGACCTACCGGGCGCTTGAATTTAGCGGCGGAGCCATCCGCTCGATGGATATGGCAGGGCGGATGACGTGCTGCAACATGGCAATCGAGATGGGTGCAAAAGCCGGCATCGTTCCGCCCGATGCTGCCACGTGGGAGTATATCGGCAGCCGCCGGCCCATGAAGCCATTTGATCTCGCCAGCGATGAAGGCGCCGCGTACGCCGAATGGCGTTCGTACGACGTGAGCGATCTCGAACCGCAGGTTGCCGTGCCGCACAATATCGACCATGTCGTCGGTGTCGGGGACGTCGCGGGAACGCCGGTCGACCAGGTGTTTATCGGATCGTGCACGAACGGCCGTTTCGAGGATTTCAGGGAGGCAGCCCGGGTCCTCGGCGACCGCCGCTTCTCGGAAAACGTCCGGGTTATCATTATCCCCGCCTCGCGCGAGGAGTACCTCAAAACCCTCCGGGCAGGGTACATCGAACGGTTTGTCGAGGCAGGAGCGCTCGTCGAAGCCCCCTGCTGCGGCCCGTGTATGGGCGGCGCGTTCGGCCTCCTTGCACCGGGCGAGGTCTCGCTGTCGACATCCAACCGGAATTTCCGCGGCCGGCAGGGTAGCACCGAAGCAGAGGTCTACCTGGCATCGGCGGCAACCGCTGCGGCGAGCGCTGTTGCCGGGGAGATTGCGGATCCCCGGGAGGTGGCCTGATGCGCGTCTGGAAGTTCGGCGATGACATTGACACCGATGCCATTATCCCGGGGCGGTACCTGACGGAGTACGATCCCCGCGAGCTGGCAAAACATGTTTTCGAAGGGACGAACGATGCATTCCGTGCCGGCGTGCAGGAAGGAGATGTTATCGTCGCGGGCAGGAATTTCGGGTGCGGGTCGTCGCGCGAACACGCCCCCCTCGCCCTGAAGGGCGCGGGCATAAAAGTGGTCGTGGCGCGGTCATTCGCCCGGATTTTTTACCGCAATGCGATAAATACCGGCATATTGCCGATCATCTGCCCGGAGATCGATGCCGCTGACGGCAGTAGTATTGAGGTGAAGAGCGACGAGGGGTGCGTCGTGGTGAACGGCATGCGCTACGCCATCGAGCCGGTGCCCCCTTTCCTGCGGAAAATCGTGGATGCCGGAGGGCTGGTCGCGTTCGCAGAAGGCCTTGAGGAGGTGGAGACATGTACCGGGTCGCGGCGATAGGCGGGGACGGCATCGGTCCGGAGATCATTGCCGCGGGAAAGGGCGTCATTGAAGCGGCGGCGGAGAAGTATGCCTTCGAGATCGAATGGGAGGACTACGCCATCGGCGCCGAGCGCTACCTGCAGACCGGCGAGCTCCTGACCGAAAGCGACCTTGACGGCCTCGCGCGGTGCAGGGCGATCTATTTCGGTGCGATTGGGGATGAGCGGGTCAGGCCCGGGATCCTTGAAAAAGGCATCCTTCTCTCCCTGCGGTTCTACTTTGACCAGTATGTCAATCTCCGGCCGGTACGGCTGCTCGAGGGCGTCTGGACACCGCTTGCCGGGAAAGGACCCGCTGACATAAATTTCATGGTTGTCCGCGAAAACACCGAGGATTTTTATGTCGGCATCGGATCGCGCTTCTCGGGCAGGGAATCCCGCACGCTCGCCTTCGAGCGTGAATTGTATTCGATTAAATTCGGGCTTGACGTGGAGAGCGACAGCGAGGAGATCGCGTACCAGATCGGCGTCCTTTCGCGCGAAGGATCGGAGCGCGTCATCCGGTACGCCTTCGATCTCGCCGCCCGGCGAAAAAGGCGGCTGACGTCGGTCGATAAAGCGAATGTCCTCTCCGACGTCTATGGTCTCTGGCGCGACGTCTTTACCCGGATCGGTGCGGAGTACCCCGGTGTGGAAACAGAATTCTCTTTTGTCGATGCGATTACCATGTGGTTCGTGAAGAATCCCGAGTGGTTCGATGTGGTCGTGACACCCAATATGTTCGGGGACATCATCACCGATCTGGGGGCGATGATCCAGGGAGGCCTCGGCCTGGCTCCCGGCGGCAATATCAATCCCCGGGGAACCTCGATGTTCGAACCGATTCACGGATCCGCGCCGAAATACAAAGGCATGGGAATTGCAAACCCGATTGCCACCATCTGGGCGGGATCCATGCTGCTG
>JAAEEQ010000081.1 GCA_013415665.1 Methanomicrobiales archaeon | reverse complement strand
TGAAAAGGGTGTGCGGGTTTCGGTCGATTCACTCGACGAACTCCGTCAGCTCAATGCCGCGGCGGCTGCTGCCGGCCGCACTGTCGAGATCGCGTTCCGCGTCAATCCCGCGCTTGAGGTGCCCACCCACCCGAAGATTGCGACCGGCTTAAAGACCAGCAAATTCGGCATTCCCGCCGGGCAGATTCTTGATGCCTACCGGGAGGCACGTGCATGTTCGCATGTCCGTCCGGTCGGCATGCACTGCCATATCGGGTCGCAGATTCTTGAAGTCGAGCCCTTCGCCCGTGCAGCCGGGGTCATGGTTGAGGTCGCGCGGGAGGTGACGGATCTGGGGATTGACCTGCAGTTCCTCGATATCGGCGGCGGGCTCGGGATACCCTACCACCGTACAAGTGATCCGGTCCCCACTCCCGAGGACTATGCCGCTGCCGTGATGCCGGTATTTCTGGAGGGAATTGAACGGTGCGGCATTTCCCCTGCGCTCTGGGTGGAGCCGGGCAGGTACCTGGTGGGCGACTCGACCGTCCTGCTGACGCGGGTCAATTCTGTCAAGCAGTCCCACAAGACCTTCGTGAACGTCGATGCCGGGTTCAACCTGCTCGCCCGCCCCGTCATGTATGATGCCTGGCACGAAGTGCTGGTCGCCAACCGCGCGGGCGAGCCTCCCGCCGGGGAATATACGGTAACGGGCCCGATATGCGAAACCGGTGATATTCTCGCAGCGGACCGAATGCTTCCGGCCGTCGCAGCCGGCGACATTATCGCGGTGCTTGATGCGGGAGCGTACGGGTTTTCAATGTCGTCGCAGTACAACAGCCGCCCGCGGTGCCCGGAAGTGCTGCTGCACGGGAAGGATGCGGCGCTGATGCGGCGCGGCGAGACCATTGAGGACCTGACAGCGCCGATGCAGCTGCCGCCCTGGCAGGAGTAATCCTGCGCGGAGAGGAATGCCCGGTGCGTCTGCATTATGCGCTTGTGGATGACCTGTACTCCTCTGAAGAGTTTGAACAGCGGGTCGCGAAAACGATCGAGGAATCCGGCGGACTTTTTGACGAACAGACCGCTGCGATGCTGGTCGTCAGGGCTGCCGGCAGAGAGCACCGGCAGATTGCCGATCTGAGTGCGGATGCAAGCCTTGTCTGTTTTTTCGGGAAAGTCATCGGGATATCCGAACCCCGCACCTTTACGCGTTCCGACGAGACGCCTGGCTGTGTCGTTCGCGTCGATGTCGGGGACGAGACCGGGGAAGTGACGCTCGTGCTGTGGGACGAACGGGCAGGAGCGGTTGCCGAAATCCAGCCCGGGGACGTCCTCGAGGTTGCCGGAAGAATACGCCGGCGCGGCGAAGTGCAGGTCGTCGACATGCAGCGGGCCGCCTGTGCGCTGCGTGTCCGTGAGGATCGGCCGGCCGGAGCCAGAGCCCGCGATGAACGGGTAACCCTTGTCGCCCGCCTGCTGGCTGTCGGCGAAAAACAGGTGTTCACCCGCAGGGACGGCACGACGGGTGAGCGGATTGATGCCGTCATCGGTGACGGGGAGGGGACGGCACGCCTCGTCTGCTGGCACCCGCCGCTGCTCGAAGGCGTGGCAGCCGGTCTCTCCCTGGAAATTCACGGCGCTCTTGCAGGCAGCCGGGCGGAAGGTCGTGAATACAGTATCGGGGAGCAGGCGACGCTCAGTATCGCCGCTAATCCTGTTCCGGTTCGATTCTCGAAGATACAGGATCTGGCCGCGGGGCAGCGGGTGTGCTGTGCCGGGGACGTCACGGCCGTGCTGCCTGCCCGGCGGTTCATCACCCGGAACAACGTACCTTCCCATGTCCGCACGATCGTTCTCCGGGACGCGGGCGGCGAATGTGCCGTGGCGCTGTGGGGCGAGAAAGCCCGCATTCCGGTTGCACCGGGAGACCGCGTCGAAGTGTATCACGCAACCGTACGACAGCGCCCTTCCGGCGATCCCGAGCTCTCCGCAGGGTGGGAAAGTGCAATCGCCATCATCCCCTGCCCGTCCGAACCGGCAGTATTTGAAGGGACGGTTCTCGAAACGGCATTCGGCAGGTGTATCGATGACGGGGAGACGGCATACCTGCTGGAGACGGAACTTTCCCCGGGCTCCGAGATGCGGATTACGGGGATGCGGTCGCGGAACCGGATCACCGCAGAAACCGCCGTTCCGGCCGCTGTCGATGTCGCCCGGTTGCGGGCGCGAATCGGGCGGATTTTGTCCGATTGCAGGGCATGATCACTTTCACCCCCCGCGCCGCCCCCGTATTATGCCCCTTTGGAAAGTGATATGTAATCGAATTACGAGAGGTACAACGACCATGGGAGAATATGATCTCGAAGACCTGCCCGGCGTCGGCCCGACGACCGCTGATAAACTGCGTGAGGCGGGATACGCAACCATCGAGGGGATTGCGACCGCATCATATGCCGATCTCGCCGAGGCGGCTGAGATAGGGGAGGCCACCGCAAAGAAGATGATCCGGGAAGCCCGCAAGATGGCCGATATCGGAGGATTCAAGACGGGAAAAGTGGTTCTGGAGGAGCGCAAGGAAGTCCGCAAGCTCTCCACGCTGGTTCCCGAGCTTGACGAGCTTCTTGGCGGAGGGCTTGAGACGAAGTCCATCACCGAGTTTTACGGCGAATTCGGGTCGGGAAAAAGCCAGATTGCACATCAGATGGCGGTGAATGCCCAGATGCCTGAAGATCTCGGCGGCCTTTCAGCCTCCTGCGTCTATATCGACACCGAAAACACGTTCCGTCCCGAACGGATTGCACAGATGGTTGCCGGCCTTGAGGTTGATTGGGACGTCCCTCCGGTCGACACCTTCCTCGAGCATATTCACGTGGCAAAGGGGTATACCTCCGATCACCAGATGCTGCTTTTAGACAGCGCCCGTGAACTGGCTGCCGGGCTTCGGGACACGGATCATCCCGTGCGCCTGTTCATTGTCGATTCGCTGACCGCCCATTTCAGGGCGGAGTATTCCGGAAGGGGCACCCTCTCCGTCCGCCAGCAGAAACTGAACAAACACATGTATGACCTGGCAAAAATCGCCGAAGAGCATAACGCCGTCGCCCTCGTGACCAACCAGGTGCAGTCCAACCCCGCGGTCTTTTTCGGTGATCCCACGAAACCCGTTGGCGGAAACATCGTCGGCCATGCCTCCAAGTTCAGGATTTACCTCCGGAAGAGCAAGGGCGGCAAGCGGATTGCGAAACTGGTGGACAGTCCGAGCCTTCCCGAAGGTGAAGCGCCGTTCATCGTCGAAGAGTCGGGACTTAAACCGGTATGACCCTTCCCCCCCTTCCCCCGTCCCGTACGCCGTCGGCCCTCATTTGCGATATCGACGGTACGATAACAGACGAACGGCGCCGCATCAACACCGACGCCATCGCTGCCATACGGACCCTGGTCGACGCCGGGGTGCCGGTCGTGCTGGCAAGCGGCAATACCATCTGTTCCATGGACATCCTGTGCAAAATGATCGGGACGGACGGGACGATCATCGCTGAAAACGGTGGCGTATACAGGGTTTCTTTTCAGGGCGTCCCCCGAATCTGCGGTGATCAGAAGCTCTGCTGGGAGGCGTTTCATATTCTCGAGAGCCATTTCGCGGAGCAGGGCCGTACCCTTGATCTGTACAGTCCCGATTATCGCGTGGCGGATGTTGCATTTGCACGGACGGTCGACATCGCGGAAGTGCGGGCGGTACTGAGAGCGTTCCCCGTCCGTATCCTTGACACCAGTTTTGCGATTCATCTGCAATCGCCGGGTGTCAACAAAGGATCGGCATTTCTCCATCTTGCCGCTGAAATGGGCATCGAGCCGGCGGATTTCGTAGCCGTCGGCGATTCGGAGAACGATGCGGAAATGCTCGGCAGTGCGGGTATGAGCGCCGCAGTGGCGAACGGGCATCAGGTGACGAAAGATGCCGCCGATATCGTTACGGAAAAATTGTACGGGGACGGATTTGTCGAAGCCGTCCGTTTCTTTTTTTCAGCCTATTTTTTGGAGAGATAACGGTCGACGACAATATAATCCTTGATGTCCTTGACCGCCTCAAACGGAATGAACATCCGCTCCCCGTCCATGCTGTACCCGGCAGTGTCAAAGGTCTGATCCGGTTTAACGACAAGATCGACCACAAGCCCCGTATCGAGGTCGACCATGATATTTTTAATCTGACCGATAACCATGCCGTCAGTACTCATGACTTTTTTCTTTGAAAGACTGCGGGAGTAGGTTTTTTTCATAAAAAAAAGGAGTTCATACTAATATTTAAATTGTTCCAATGCCGTCTTTTTTGTATAAAACAAGGATGAATCCCTGCTGTTTTCTCCGACCCCGATGACTACAGGAGTGGGAAGACGCGGATAATATCAGACTGGGTCAGAATACCTACTGGCATGCTCCCTTCGACAATGATCAGCCTTCCGATTTCATGCTCCTTAAACCTCCCGATCACCTCAAACAGCTGCATGCTCGCCGGAGCTGTCTCGACATCGGTGGTCATCACCAGATCGACGGGGGTATCGAGCGGCAGGCCTTCGTCGATGCCGCGGGCGATATCCGAAAGGGTCACGATTCCCACGAGACGCGTCCCGTCAATGACCGGCGCTCCATGGATATGGCGGGTATTGAAGAGGTGAATCCCGTCGCGCAGGTTCGCTCCGCTCGGAAGCGTGCAGAGCGGGGAACTCATATAGGATCGGATCGGTTTTTTCGGGAGCGATATCATCTCTGAAATGGTTATCAGAAGTTCCTGCTGCACTTCGTCCTTCCCGTAAATCTCGCCGCTGAGGAGAAGCTTGTTGACCGGCGTCGGCCCTATGGAGATCATATCGCCGATTTCAAAAAGTTTGACGCTTCCGATCAGTTTTACGACGGCATGGCAAAGATCGGGGTGGCAGAGCGTTGTAAAATCGATCTCCGATACATTGACGCCCCGGATGCGACTGCCGTCCTTTGCGATCGGAACCTGGTATTCCTGCTCATAATTTGATAGATTCAGTTCGCGGTACGCCAGCGTTGTCGGGGTATACCCCCCTTTCGGGCCAGGAACACCCTCGACGAGGCCCAGCGCCTTGAGAGCCTGCATCTGGTTACGGACGGTTCCGGGATTCCGGCGCAAGACCTCTGCGATCTCCTCTCCCTTTATGGCATGCGACTGCTTATGATAGAGGGAAATGAGTGTGATAAGAATATCTTTCTGGATGAGCGAGAGATCCATAATGATTAATCATACGGATTGGCATAAAAATCTACGGTTGTGCTGACGTGGAATTCGAGCAGATACCGACAGTACCCACTGCGGAAGAGGTGCTTGACCGTGCTTTCCGTCGGGCAGCCGCCAAACGCAGGGAAAAAATAAACAAAGACCGCGGAAACGAAGAGTTCGTACGTGCCGTCACCAGCGCGATTTTTGACAAGCTCGATGACACCGTGCGGCGCTTTCCGTCGTTCGATAACCTCTCGCCATTTTACCGGGAGACGGCGAATATCCTCTTTGGAATTGACCGGATCAAACGATCACTGGGTGCCGTTGCATGGGCCGCCGATCAGGTACGGACGCTCGGAAGCTCGTTCGCACGGGACATCCGGCATGCCGAGGACACTGCCGTGCTCAGGCGGCGGGCGGTCGCCCGGATATCCTCTATCGTCCATCAGGTTGATGCCGACTTACGGTTCTTAAATGACGTGCGGAATTCCTTACGAAAGCTCCCGGACGTTGCCGACGCATTTACGGTCGTCATCGCGGGATTTCCCAATGTCGGCAAGTCATCATTCATCCGGCAGGTTTCATCGGCGGATCCCGATGTCGCGGGGTACGCGTTTACCACAAAACAGGTCATCGTCGGGCACCGCGCCCTTGGACGGGAGCGCGTCCAGTTCGTCGACACCCCGGGTGTGCTTGACCGCCCGAGCGCCGAGCGAAACGCCATCGAGCAGCAGGCAATGACCGCGATCACCCATATCGCAGACGTCATCCTTTTTATTATCGACGCAAGCGAGGCCTGCGGGTACCCTCTTGCCGATCAGCTGCGCCTGCTCGATGAAATCCGGTCCGTTGCCGGGGTGCCGGTGGAAGCGGTCGTGAATAAGGCGGATCTCTCGACCGTACCGGGCTATCCCCACATGTCGACGGCGACCGGTGACGGGGTAGAAGAGGTACTCGAGCTCCTCCTCAGATACCGGGAATCCAGCCCCATGTCCCGGCCACCGCACACGCCAGCAGAAAACCAGTAATGGCACCGCCGTTGAGTGTCGGAAGTCCTGCCTGCGGGTTGCCGCGGCTGACAAAATACAGCAGCACCGCGAGGCCGGCAAGGGATCCGGCCATCGCACCGATGGTCGGCAGCGTCAGTCCGGCGACGACCTCGGGCGCCTGGAGAAATACCCTGACCGAGACAACCAGGATCGAGGGCATGATCAGGTCGCCCATACCCATCACGAACGCCCCGCGTTCGCCTTTTTCAAGCGAGATGCCCTCTTTTATATAAGAATATCCCGGGCTTTTCGGGATGACGACCAGGATGGGAGTCTTCATCGCGACGACGTTCTCGGCAAGCGTGATCATGTGCCGGGTTTTATAGACCGAAATGGCGTCGTATATGGCCAGAAGGATCAGGAGGACGATAACGGGGCCAATCTCAAGGGATATGCCGAAGATGGCGGCGACACCTGAGGCGATGAGCACGCCGAGGATGTCGATGACGTACCATTCGGGATAGAGATACAGGATCCCGGTCGCCGCGCCTGCAAGAACCAGGGTGATAACCGTGCCTGCAGCGGACATCCCCACGATGTACTGCACGAGAGCGCTGAAGATGTATATGAACGTGAGAAGGATGGAGATCCCGATAATCATCGCGATGATCTTCTTTCCACCCCAGCGAATCAGCAGCAGGAGGACGAGGGTGAAGCCGAGCAGAATGCCGATGAAGATAAGCGTGTTTCCGAACGATGCAGGATTTTCGAAGGCCGCAAGGCCGGCATCCTGCACCCGGGGCGTGAGGAGGAGTGCGCCCGCCTGCACGGCGAGAAGCAGCAACGGCATGCCGATGTAAGGTGCACTGTTTCGTAGGTCCATAAGTATACTCCGTTTGCATGCGGCAACGTCCGGAAATCAGCAGCGTGATGCGCCGGCATCGGCCGCCCACCCGGCGCCCGTCGTCGTTCCGTACCCTGAT
>JAAEEQ010000080.1 GCA_013415665.1 Methanomicrobiales archaeon | reverse complement strand
CTCCCGATGACCCTGCCGTACGCCTTTTCGGACTGGAGTTTCGCGGAGAACCGGTGATCGCCATACTCCGCACCGGAAAACCCGTCCCGGATGCATGGGAGGACAGCATCCGGGAGGACCTTCTTGCCCTGATGGCGTGGTGGCTGTAAAGCCCATTCTTTTCTTTTCGCCCGTTCGGCCATCGATCGTTCTGGCTATCCCCGGCCAATGGGCTATCTATATTGATAATCGCTACTGATAATAAACTAAGCAAATATTTAAATAGATTTAAATGAAACAGAATCATTAACTCGTTACAGAGAGGATTTTATGGTCAGGGCATATACGATCGCATCAGGGAAAGGTGGTACCGGGAAAACGACAACGACCGTCAATCTTGGTACAATGCTTTCATATTTCGGCAAAGAGACGTATATCCTGGATGCCGATGTGGGTATGGCGAACCTCGGGCTTGTTCTCGGGCTGGAAAATGTACCTGTCACTCTCCACGAAGTGCTGGCGGGGAAAGCGCCGGTATCCGATGCAATTTATGAGGGGCCGTATGGCGTCAAGGTCGTGCCGAGCGGTATTTCGCTGAAGGGTTTTCAGAACGCAAATCCGGACCGGCTGCGGGATGTGATGCGCGAACTGGTGGGCAGGTGCGAATTCCTGCTTATCGATGCGCCCGCAGGCATCAGCAGGGACGGCGTGATTCCGCTCGCCATTGCGGACGAGGTTATTCTTGTTGTCAATCCGGAGCTGTCGTCCATTGTCGATGCACTCAAAACCAAGATTCTGACGGAACTTGTCGGCGGCCACGTATCCGGCGCCATCCTCAACCGTGCCACGATGGAGAACAGCGAGGTGAGCCGGGAGAAGATGGAGAAAGTCCTGGGTGTCCGGGTCATCGGGGTCATCCCGGAGGACGCGAATGTGCGGCGCTCTTCCGCGCATAAAACGCCGATCGTGGTGAAATTTCCCGATTCCGAGGCTTCAAAGGCGTTCAAGAGGATTGCAGCGGATCTGGCGGGAGAGCAATATTCGGAAACCGGAGCGGCAGATGCCAGCGGAGAGGGATTCCTCGATCGGCTCGCACGGACGCTCTTCCGGGGGAAAGCATGATTGACGTAAGCATCCTTCTCGTGCTCTTCGGCGGGGTCATTGTCTTTCTCCTCTTTCTCGTCTACCTGATGCAACGGCGCATCCAGCAGCTGCTCCGGGAAGTTGACCGGCTGAGCGGGCGGATGCAGGTGACTTCGAGTGAAATCGAAGCGCTCTCAAGGAATGTCGAGGAATTCAAGAAATTAAAGATATGATTTTTTGGCGTGAACATCATGATTATCGGTCAGGAATGGATCATTATACTTTTCGGCGTCGTCATCGTATTTCTGCTGTATATCGTCTATATGAGTCTCGCCACGATCGCGGCTCTGCTTGAGCGGGTGGATCGTCTCTCCGGACAGGTGGACACGACCCAGTCGCTTCAGGTCCGGCTTGCGCGTGATCTCAGCCAGATATCCGGTGGGGCCCCGTTATCCCATAGCGATTTGAAAGAGCTTGCCCGGATAGCCGAGGAATACAACAGTGGCCAGCAGCCGTCCCGGTAATCGCGGTTTGCCTTCCTATTCGCAGGGTTTTTCTGCGGAAGGAACTGCCGTCCCTAAGGTTGCCGGGCCTGGTTGTCCCGCCCGTGTGCCCCTGCAGGGAAGCAGGGCGTTCGCGCACAACAAAGAGAAAAAAGGCAGATTAATATGGGATATCAACCCATCTAGTAAAGGCGGGGTCATAGGGTAGCCTGGACCATCCTAGGAGACTGGGGGTCTTCTGACCTGCGTTCAAATCGCAGTGACCCCATTTGCTATTTTTTTAATCACGAGGGAATACATGCGTTTTACAGAAGACTGCTTTGCCTGCCTGCTGTCCCGTGTCGAGTATGAATGCCGTCTCGCCACGGATGACGAAGCCCGCGTCATGGCAGCAGTCGACGCCTGTGAAACCCTCCTGCGCACCATCCGCGAAGATGACTGCGCAGCACCGGTCATCGCGTGCAGGGTCCACCGGCATGCCTACCAACACATCGGGTGCCGCGATCCCTACCGGGACTTAAAGACGCTGAACAATCAGGAGGCATTGCAGGCGCTCCACCGTGTGGCGCCATCATTGCGGACATTCCGCGACCGCTGCCTCGCTGCGGTCATCGCGAATACGCTGGACTACGGATCGCGGATGCACCGGGTAACGGATGATTTCATCGGTTTCTTTGCGCGGGAGTTTGCCTCTGGCTTCTCCATCGATCATACCGATGAGATCGAACGGTGCGCGTCCCGTGTCGTCTACCTCACGGACAACTGCGGCGAAATTCTGTTCGATCGCCTTGTCGTCGAATCGCTTAAAGCGGCAGGTTCGCATGTTACCTGCATCGTACGCGGGGCGCCGATCCTCAACGATGCCACGCTTGAAGATGCCCTCCGGTTCGGCTTTGACAGGATCGCCGATGACCTTTTCGTCAATACGATGAACGGGATCGCCGAATTCGGCCTTAATCCGCGTTTCATCCCCCCCGCTGTTTCCGATGCGCTCGATTCCGCAACGCTGTTGATAGCCAAGGGCATGGCAAATTACGAATCACTGACGGAGTGGCGGGATCTTCCTCCCGTCGGCTATCTGATGTCAGTGAAATGCAGCCCTATCGCCCGCTCGGTGGGCGTGCCGGTCGGATCCCGTATCGCCCTCCTCAGCAGGTGACGGAAAACATTAGAACGGGTATTTTCCGGTTATTTTGCGGAAATGCTCGATCATACGCCGCACAAACATATTCTCAGAATCGATGTCGTATGCCTTTTTGAGGGTTTCGGCTGCCTTGTCGATCCGGTTCATATGCAGCAGCCGTTTCGACATCTCGATGAGAATATCGATATTGCCCGGATCCATCCGGTTGCCGCGGATCAGCAGCTTTAACGCATCGTCATCATTCTTCTCAAGCGTGGAGAGGAAATACCACAATGCCGGCTGGTTCGGCTTGAGGCGCATCGCTTTTTTGAGCGCCTCGGTAGCATCGGCCGTACGGTGGACATTGAGAAGGGCGATGCCGTACCCGAGCCAGAGCTCGCCATCATACTCGAAAATTTCCTTTGCCTTTTCGAATGTCGTGAGCGCCTGTTCGTTTTTCCCCATCCTGAGAAGGGCTACACCGGCCCGCATCCATGCGCGAAAATTATCGGACTCGACACTGATTGCTTTCTGGTAGTAGTGGTGGGCTTCGGCATAGTTGCCGGTTGCCAGGAGCACGTCGCCTTTTCCTATCAGGAAATCTGGATGGTTCGGGATGGCTTTCAGTGCATTTTCAAAAAACGTCATCGCTTCTTCATATTCACGAATGCCGAGAAGCGTAACGCCTTCGTTATACCAGCCAAGAGCATACCGTTTGTTTTTCGGGATTTC
The DNA here is from genome assembly GCA_013415665.1 of Methanomicrobiales archaeon. Taxonomy (GTDB): domain Archaea; phylum Halobacteriota; class Methanomicrobia; order Methanomicrobiales; family Methanomicrobiaceae; genus LKUD01. The sequence goes on along the minus strand of JAAEEQ010000080.1, from coordinate 3,886 downwards.
TTTCATGGATATCAGGGGTGTACCTGCATTCCCTTCATGCGAGAGGCGATCTTACAGTTATTGTGACTGCTTAATATCGTTTGCGATTGATGACTCCCCCGCGGAGCGTCAGCCGTTGCAGCGTCATGCCCATGTAAAAAAGGCGTGATATGCGCATTGCCGAAGAACAAGATATATATTCCGGTTTCCTCCATGCTATCCCATGGCGATGGAAGGCATAGCCATCGGGTGGATTCTCGTTATCGCCGGTTTTGCCATGCTTTTGATCGAGGCGTACAATCCCGGTTTTTTCATTGCGGTTCCCGGTACGGTTTTAATCATTCTCGGTATCTTCTCGCTCATCGTTCCCGGGATTTTTTCATCGGTCTGGATCGTCGTCATCGGCGTCGTCGTGGCAACACTTGCCGCGGGGATAACCGTATGGTTCTATGGAAGGCTCACTCCCGACGGATCCCCGGTCACCGTCAGCCGTGATACGCTTGCGGGCAAGAAGGGGCAGGTCATCGCCAGTGTCGTCCCGGACGGGATCTCCGGCAAGGTGTCCATTGACGGAGTGACCTGGAGCGCCCGGACGGAGAAGGGAATGCTTCCCGCGGGTTCACGGGTCAGGGTTGTCCGCTCAGAAGGGGTGCATGTCATCGTAGAGGAGGTGCAGGATTATGGCGCTGATTGATACCCTGATAACGTTTTTCCTCGTTCTCGTTATCGTGGTTCTGTTCGCACGGGGAGTCGTGATCGTACAGCCGTACCAGCAGGGTCTGCAGATACGGCTGGGAAAATACATCGGCAGGATGAACCCGGGATTCCGGTGGGTCATTCCCCTGATTACCGAAGTCATCAAGATGGACCTGAGGACCACGGTGATGGACGTCCCTTCGCAGGAGGTCATTACGAAGGACAATTCACCGACGAATGTCGATGCAATTGTCTATGTGCGGGTGATCGATCCCGAGAAGGCATTTTTTGAAGTCTCCAATTACCGCATGGCAACGGTTGCCCTTGCCCAGACCAGCCTCCGCGGCATTATCGGTGACATGGAACTTGATGAAGTGCTCTATAACCGGGAATTGATCAACAATAAACTCCGCGATATTCTGGACCGGGAAACGGATCAGTGGGGGGTAAAGGTCGAGCGTGTGGAGATAAAGGAGGTCGACCCGATCGGGGCCGTCAAGCAGGCGATGACGGAGCAGACCGCTGCCGAGCGGGAGCGCCGTGCTGCGATCCTGCGTGCCGACGGGGAAAAGCGGGCCGCAATTCTTCGTGCCGAAGGGATGCGGCAGAGTATGATCCTCGAAGCGGAGGGCGATCGCCAGAGCCGGATTCTCCGGGCGGAGGGCGACCGGCAGTCCCGCATCCTGCAGGCGCAGGGTCAGGCGCAGGGCCTTCGCATTCTTTCGCTCGGCGCCCGCCCGCTTGACAAGCGTGCGATCACGGTGCTCTCGCTCGATGCCTTAAAACAGATGGCCGAAGGCCAGGCGACCAAGATCATCTTTCCGTTCGAGCTCTCCAGCCTTATCAGGCAGGGCGCGAAGTTCCTGGGCGCAACGGAAGACCTCGCCGACGAAAAGGGCTTCGGTACCGATGTTGCCATCGATGAATCGCTGCTCGGGGACATCCCCGGGAAGCATGAGATTGCACGGGTGGCCCGGGAGGTCGCGGAGATCGAGATGGACATCCCCGACGAAGTGAAAAAGTCCGCGGCGGATATCATGCGCGAAGAGGGCGATGCCCCCGGCAACGAATAACCTTTTTTTTACCGCGCCCTGTCCTGCCGTCAGAGATGGAGCAGGTAGGGCAGGGCTATGAGGGCGATCAACATCACGAGCATCAGCCAGCTGATTGCCGCAACGACATATTTGGCCAGATGGCCTATCCCCCGGCGTTCGAACGTCCGGGTGATTCCTTCCTGCATGATATACCCCCCGTCGAGCGGTATCATGGGGATCGCGTTGAACATACCGACGTTGATGTTGATCCATGCCGACCAGAACAGGAGGTGGACGATCTCCCAGAACAGGGGGAAGGGGGCTGTAAAGTACCCTGTTTCGGCACTGTCAAACGCGAGCACCCGCAGATATTTCCCTTCAAGCGAGGTGTCGAAGGGAATCGAGATCATCCGCAGGAGCCCGAGCGGCGATCCGAGCCCCTCGATGACCTGTTTGCCGGTCGCGGCATCGAAATAGTAGATCCCCATGAATCCCGACGTATGGTTGCCGAGCTCCTCCGGCCATGCAGCCAGCGTCACGGCGTATGACGACTCGGCAGTGCCGGACAGCAGGAGGAGATCCACCGTGTCCCCCGGTGCGGTCCGGTTCAGCAGGGCGGTGACGTCCTCGCGTGATGCGACTGCGGTTCCGTTCACGCCGAGTATGAAGGAATTCTGTGGAATTCCCGCGATATCTGCGGGATAGCCCTGGTACACGCCGTGGATGACCGGGGCGGCGGTCGGGGCCAGCATGCCGGCAAGCAGGATCATGATCGCAAAGCAGGCAAACCCGATGACGAGGTTGTTCGTGATGCCTGCCCCGAACATGCGCAGGCGGGGCCATCCCCGGAGGTTTTCGAGTTCTTCCTCATCGGGTTCGACAAAGAACCCGATGGGGATGACGGCGATGAGGGCCCCGACGCTCCGGACGCGGATCCGCTCGATCCTGCAGAGAATGCCATGCCCCAGTTCGTGGATGCCGATGGTCAGCAGGAACGCAAACCACACCGCAAATGTGGAGGGGACGAATTCGTTGATGCCCGGGAGCAGCAGGATATTCTGCGGTTCGTAAATGCCGGTTGGCTCGGGCTGGAAGATGAGCGTGAACCTGACCGACAGGATGAGCAGCAGGGATATGAGGAGGGAGATGGCAACGACCGCGACGACGCCGATGCTGCCATAGACCCGGAAAAATGAAGTATACCGCTGGAAAAAATCAAAAAACCCGACGCGTGCGGATTTCAGGGCGAGGATTGGCCCATAGAATGCGACCCGGTCTTTCCAGATCTCATTGCGCCTGATGTACTCGGAAATCAAAAGAAAAGCACCGATAAGAAGAAACAGGAGCACGAGCCAGTTCATCGCTATACTATTACCGTCAGAGGCTGATAACTCTCACCGTCGAGAGCAGGACTGTTTTACCCCTCCGTAAAATCGCCAAGGGTGCGCTGCGACGCTGCGGTGCAGAGCGCGGTCACGGTCTTCCAGCTTGCCCGTGCACATGCCGGCGGCCTCTGGTGTTCTGCCACGAATGCCCGGAGAAAGGCGGTCGTTGCCGCATCTGAAGGGTAACCGCTCCCGATGGCGCCGTATTCGTCGCGAAGTGCTGCCACGGCACGATCCCGGGTGACTTTGGCGATGATGCTTGCGGCGCCGACACAGGCATGGCGCTCGTCCGCCCGGTGCTCGGCAACGATCCTGCACGGTGTGGGAAGGCAGTTCGCCACCATGGCCCCGTAGCGGGCGGCATTGACGTCGCAGGCGTCGACAATGGCGCATTCCGGTGCGAGATCGGCTATGACGGCGGCATGGGCTTCGGCAACGATGGTATTCATGCCGCGGGAGAGCCGCATCGCATCGATTTCCGGTGCGGAAATTGAGACGACGGAGAACGGAAATGAGGCGGCTATCTTTTCGTAGATGAGTTCACGGCGGGATGGAGAGAGGAGTTTCGAATCGCGGACGCCCAGTGCCGCCAGATCGCTCTGGCGCCGGCACCCGACGGCGGCTATGACCATCGGCCCGATGACCGCTCCCTTTCCTGCTTCGTCAACCCCGCAGATCACGCGTAATGGTACGATTCACAAGTTATATCAATGGCGATGATTGAAACCAGAATGCAATGTATATCATCATCGTTGGTCTTGGCGGCATCGGGCGGAACCTGACTGCAATATC
>JAAEEQ010000008.1 GCA_013415665.1 Methanomicrobiales archaeon | reverse complement strand
AACCTGCAGATCATCTCCGCGCTGATCTACCTTCAGGCGGATTATATCAGCGACGCAACCACGCTCGATGCATTAAAAGACGCCCAGAAGCGGATCATGAGCATGGCCCTGCTGCACGAAAAGCTTTACCGCTCGAATGACCTGCTGCACCTGAACATTGCCGAGTATGTCAGCAACCTCGCCGCGCACCTCAGCACGATCTACAAAACAGAAGCGCGCAACATCACCATCACGACCGACGTGAAGGTCGGCGATCTCGATATCGACACGGCTATCCCGTGCGGCCTGATCATCAGCGAGGCCGTCTCGAACTCGCTGAAATACGCTTTCCCGGGAGGGAGGAGCGGCACAATAGCAATCGTCATGCATGAAAGGAACCACTGCATCACCATCCGGGTGTCCGATGACGGCATCGGACTGCCCGCGGGCATGGATCCCCGCACGACGCCATCACTCGGGATGCACCTGATCCATATGCTCGCGGAAAATCAGCTCGACGGCACGCTTTCCATCAGCAGCGGAAAGGGTGTCGTCTATGCGGTGCAGTTCACGCGGAAAAAAGCGTGACGGCGCAGGGGCCTGCAGGATTTCCGGCGCCCGGCCCTTTTTTCGTTCAGGGCCATCAAGCATTTCCAATACGGTTGTACTTTTCCAATGAAATTGTAATATATATATTCCCTGTTACACGTATAGCAATGCTCGCCGGATCCATTCTTGTTGTCGAAGACGATACGGTCATTCGAGAACTCATCGCCCTGCAGGTGAGGAGATGGGGATATACCCTGCAGGGCGTCAGTGCCAGCGGGGAAGAGGCTATCGAGGCGGCACGCTCCGGAAAACCGGATCTCGTGCTCATGGACATCCACCTGAAAGGAAAACTTGACGGTATCGAGGCTGCCGCCCATATGAAAGAGGAACACCCGATCCGCATCGTGTTCGTCACCGGCTACTCGGATCCCGACACCATCCGGCGGGCAAACGAGGTCCAGCCGGAAGGGTACGTCATCAAACCCTTTTCCGGGACTATTTTAAAAAGTGCCATCGATTCCGCGATGCAGGGGGACGCATCCCCCGCGCCGCAGGCGTCATTCCAGGACAGCTGAACGTACCGCTGCGGCAGCGGCAGCCATCCTCGATAACTTTTCGAATGCCGCGGCGCGGGGCAGCATCCGCAGCCCGCAGTCGGGATCGATTAACAGCCGTTCCGCACCGAACAGCTCGACACCGCGCCCGATCCGCTTTTCGATGACCTCCTGCGGCTCGACCTCCGGCGAAGCCGAGTCAACCGCACCAAAGCCGAGCATCTTTCCCTTCAGGTCCGTGCGGGCGACCGAATCGAGATTTCCGGGGTTGCCGGCGCTTTCGATATCCAGGATATTCACCGGCATGCGGCGAAGGTCGTCGATGACCGCGGCAAGATCCCCGCAGACATGCAGGCATGTCGGGATGCGCAGCACCGACGTGATCATGCCGACGGCGTGCTGCGCCGTATGCAGGTTCGCCACCCCCGTCGAGAGGATCGGTTCGTCGATCTGCAGCACCATGACCCCCGCCTCCTCGAGCGCCTGCGCCTCCGCGGCAAGCGCCTGTGCAATGTCGAGGATCAGCTCATCCCGGTTGCGGTACATCGGGGTCGCGATCTGTAAACCGTGGGCTATCGTCGAAGGGCCCGTAATGATGCCCTTCACCTTCGGGTGAACCGAAAGGGCGTACCGGGTGTCGGCGACGGTCATGGGCTTTGGCGACGGGGAGACTTTTCCCGTCACCTGCTGCCCCCGGATGCCCGGCAGGTGGGTGGTGAACGAGCCGATCATGTCGCCCCGCACCTGCCCGGTGGAGATGATGTCGATGCCCGCCGCAACCTGATCGGCTACAGCCGTCTCCAGCGCATGCTTCATCGGATCGAGGCGGGACAAAAGCCCGGTTCCCTTCACGGCAGGATAGCTGCCCACCACCGTGGTCGGCAGCAGTTTGTGCATCAGGTTCATGGCGTCAGGCGATGGCGGTCACGCGGGAAGAGCACGGCTTCCCGGATGTTCGCAAGATCCAGCATGGTCATGACCACGCGTTCGGCGCCCAGTCCCCACCCGGCATGGGGCGGCATGCCGTACCGGAAGGGCTGGAGGTAGAATTCGAAGCTCTCGGGCGACAGCCCCTTGGCACGGATCTGCTCGACCAGCAGGTCGTGGAGGTGCACCCGCTGCGCCCCGGAGGACAGCTCCATTCTCGGGTGCATCATGTCGAATGCCCTGCAGAGCTCGGGATTGTTCTCGTACGGCATTGCGTAATAGGGCTTGATGGCGGTCGGCCAGTCGACGACGAAGTAATGCGATCCCATCTCTTCGCCGATCGCCTTTTCGGCGGCGGTGCCGAGGTCGTCGCCGAACCTGAGGTCCTCTTCGATCCGCGGTGCGGCAATGTCGATCGCCTCCGCGTAGGTGATGCGGGGAAACGGCGTTTCGGGGATGTCGAGCGCAACGCCGAGCGTTTCAAGCTGGGGTGCACAGCGCTCGAAAACCGCCTCGTAGGCATTTTTCATCAGGCGCTCGAGGAGAGCCATGACATCCTCGTGGTCGGCAAACGAAACCTCGACGTCGATCGATGTCGCTTCGTTGAGGTGCCGGACCGTGTTGTGCTCTTCGGCCCGGAAAATTGGGCCTATCTCGAAGACTTTCTCGAACCCGGCCGCCATCATCATCTGTTTGTAGAGCTGCGGGCTCTGGTTTAAGAACGCCTCCTTTTCAAAATACGCTATCGGAAAGAGTTCGGTGCCGCCTTCAGTCGCCGCCGCGACGACTTTCGGGGTCTGGATGCTGATAAAGCCCTCCCTGTACAGCAGGTCGGCCACGGCGTGCATGACCGTGCTCCGGATCTGGAAAATTGCCGCGATGCGGGGGCGCCGGGTGTCGAGGTAGCGGGAGTCCAGCCGGGTGTCGAGCTCGGCGGGCACCTTCTCTGCGACATCCAGCGGGAGCGGGGTTTCCGCACGGGCGATAAGCTCGAACGTCTCGGGAATCAGCTCCCGTCCGCCCGGTGCCTTGTCGACCGCCTTGACCGGGCCTGCGATCCGCACCACGGACTCCCGCGATACCGCCTTTGCCGCCTCGAGCACCGCCTCGGGCGCTTTCTTTTTGACGATGGTCGCCTGGATGATGCCGGTCCTGTCCCGGATGACATAAAATGCCAGCCCGCCGAGATCGCGGATTTCGTGCACCCATCCGGTAATCTCGGCCGCTTTCGTCTCCGGGGTAATGTCTGCTATCGGTTGCCGCATAGAGAATCTGCTGTACTATGGGTTGTCCGACCATAATTGATGTTTGTATCACGCAGGGCCGTCCGAAAGCGATCGTATTTACCTTCTGACCCGCGTACCAGAGCATGAGAGAGGTCACCATGTTCAGCACGATTCTTGTTGCCGGGGACGGATCGGCGGCATCGCTCGCGGCTTGCCGGGCGGCGGCACGGGAGGCGCGGCAGTGGGGCGCACGGCTCGTTGCCGTCACGGTCGTCCATCCGGGCATCTACGAGGCCCTGCTTCTGGGCGCCTGCACCGAGGAAGAGCACGATCCCGCCTGCGGGCGTGTCCGGGACGTTCTGGAACGCGAGGCGCAGGCCGTCCTTGCAGCCCTGCTCCGCGAGGCAGGTGACGCGGGCATGCCCGCGGAACCGCTGCTGCGGTGGGGAAAGCCCGTGGACGAGATCCTTGCAGCGGCACGGGATTGCGGCGCCGATCTCATCGTGCTCGGCTCCGTCGGGCAGACGGGGCTGCAGCGGGTACTCCTCGGGAGCGTCAGCACCGCCGTCGTCGAACAGAGCGCGGTCACCACCCTGGTGGTGCGGCCACCCTCCGGAGCGTCGGAGTGACGGGGCGGGCGGCCACCCTTCTGCTCTGCGTGCTCGCCGCACTGCTCCTGCCTGCCGCGGGAGCCGCGCTTGTATGCGAAAGCGGCGCATCATTTCCCCCCGAACCGCTTGTTGCCGGCGAGAATGCGACGGTTGCCTGCGAGATCCGGTATGACGCCGCATCGGGTTCGGAGTCGATTGAGTTTGCAACCGGTCTTTCCGGGGCCCGCTGGGTGTTCGCCGTCACGAGGAACGGCGCCGGTGCCGACATGGCGCCCCGCTTCGGGCGATACGAGTCCCTGACGGGCTTTGAACTGTATTATCCGGGAACGGAGACCACGCGCATCAGGATCCGGCTTACCGGAACCGTGCCTTCGTCCGCCGACGGCGCCATGACCCTCCTGCAGGTGCGCCAGTACACCGGTGACGGGCAGAGCATCAAGGGCGAATTTCTCAGGAAATCGGAGGTTGTGACGCCGGCATCGGTAGCTGCGGCGTACGAAACGGCCGTTGCCGGGCAGGCGGACCTCGATGCGGCAATTGCAGCGGCAAAAAGCGCCGGCGTCGCCGCATCCGCTGCCGAGAGCGCATCGGCTGCGGCGGCGGCAAACCTCAGCGCCGCAGCAGCGGCCGCCCCCGGCACGGCATGGCAGTGCATCGCGAACGCCACGGCGGCGCAGCAGAACGGGGCAGCCGCCCTTGAGGCGGCGCATGCCCGGGCAGCGGTACTCGCCGCGGAAACGGGCATTGCCGCCGTGCAGGCGCGGCTGGATGGCGATGGCGCGGAGTGGAGTGCCGAAGGGCAGATGCTCGTTGCGGCAAAACTCGAAGCGGCGGACACCCGGCTCGTCCTTGCGCGATCGGCACTGGATGCCGGCGACTACGGAAATGCGCGAATGTACGCGGGGGAAGCGTCCGCAAAAGCCGCCGAAGCCATGGCACTCGCCGACGCCCCGGTCCCCGGCACGGCACCGGCAGACACCGGCGAGACACCCCTGCCGGAGAATGGCGGCATCCTGCCGGAAACGGACCTCAATAGCGCCCTCGATACTGCAGCGGCGCTCATGGAGGCCCTGTCAAGGGTGCTGGCAGCACTCGAAGAGCTCGCGGGCGCCCTGCAGGAGGCACTATCCGCACGCTAGTATCTCCGCCAGGATCGGGAAAGGCAGGTATAATAAAACGATACTGCCAATATCATTACCAGCCGGTACTGCAGCACACGATAACCACGGGTATATTGCCTCATTTCCGTCCATAGCTACCACGCGACGCCCCCGGATCCGCTCATGAAAATCTATATCAAGACAATTTTGATCATTCTTGCGACCGTGAGCTGCCTGCTCGGGTCGGTGATCGTCATCTCCGATCACCTGATCATGGCGAATTATGCGGATCTTGAAAGGAGTGAAATTTCGGGGGAGCTTGCACGTGCGTCCGACGAACTGGCGCATGAAATCGCGATCCTCGACCAGCATTGCGTCGACTGGGCTTCATGGGACGATACCTACGCCTTTGCAGAGGACCATAATCAGGCATACATCGATTCGAATCTCGTGCCTTCCGTCTTTGAAAATTTCGATCTCGCGCTTTTCATGATCATCGATGCGGAGGGGACGATGGTCTACGGGGGCACGCCGGCCGATGCGGAAACCATCACGGCGCCGGACCCCGTTCTCTGCGATGCAATCCTTGCAGACCCGCAGGTTGCACGCATCTCCGGCACGGATGCGCATGCCGCCGGCATCCTCGATACGCCCGCCGGCATGATGCTGGTCAGTTCCCGCCCGATCCTGACCTCCTCGGACGAAGGGCCCGTCCGCGGCGTGCTGCTCATGGCCCGGCACCTGGACGACGATATGGCCGAAAGCCTCTCCGGCATTGCGCACCTCAACATCTCGTTCCATCCGGTTTCAGACCCGGCAGTCCCCTCCTCCGTACCCCCCGCGACGGCCGGCGGGTATGCTCTCCTCCCGGGCAGCGACACTATTTCAGGGTATGCCGCGATCCCTGACATTCACGGCACGCCGGTGCTTTTTCTGCAGGCCGAGATTCCGCGCACCATTGTCAGGCAGGGCGAAGCGACCACCGGCTACCTGGTGCTGACCCTGCTTGCAACGGGCATCGCGTTCGGGCTCATCACCCTCATCCTTTTAAAAATTGCACTGCTCGACCGGATTGCCCTTTTCGGGGCGACCGTATCGGAAATGGGCGACACAAAGACGTTCTCCGGGCGCCTGCCAACGGAGGGGAACGACGAGATCTCCCTCTTCGCCGGTGCGGTCAACGGCATGCTGCAGGAGATCGAGACGGCCCAGAAGGATCTGACGGAGAGCCGCGACCGCTACCACCGCCTCTTCAACAGCGGCGACGACTACGTGCTGGTCTTCACGCTTCGGGCGGACGGGAGTCCGGGCACCATCCGGGAGGCGAACGACCGTATCTGCAGTGATTCAGGCCACGATCATTCTGATCTCTATGGAATGCCCGCAGAACGTCTCCTTGACACAACCCCGTTCCCGCTTCTCACCGGCTCATCCCCCGACAGTATGCCCCTTGTCACCTCCCGCCTCCTGACCAGCGGCGGCAAAACGATCCCGATCGAGGTGAGCCTGCACCGGATCCGGCTTGACGGCGACGACGCCGTGCTTGCCATCGCCCGGGACATCACCGCCCGCATCGCAGCCGAAACGGAGCTTGCCCGTTACCGGTCAGGCCTCGAGCAGATGGTTGCCAATCGGACGGAAGAGCTTTCCCGGGCGAACAGGGCGCTCGGGGAGGAGATTTTAGTCAGAAAACAGGCCGAGGAGGAACTGCGGGAAAGCAAGGAATACCTCTCCCTCATCTTTGACTCGGTGCAGACCGGGATTGTCGTCATCGATGCGGAGGAACACCATATCGTCGGCGCCAACCCGGTCGCCTGCCGTATGATCGGGGCGGACGAGGCGGCGATTACCGGGCATATCTGCCACTCATTCATCTGCCCGCAGCAACGCGGCTCCTGCCCCCTCGACCGCTCCCACACGCGTATGGACAACGCGGAACGCACCCTGCTCACGGCGGCGGGAGACCTAAAGCCGATCCTCAAAACTGCCGTCCCGTTCACCTTCAAGGGCCATACCTACTACCTCGAGAGTTTCGTCGACATCACGGAGCGCAAAGAGGCGGAGAAGAGGCTCGAGGAGTACCGCATGCACCTTGAGGAGATGGTCAACGAGCGTACCGCGGAGCTGCTTCGCATCACGAAGAGCCTCGAGCAGGAGATAGCGGAGCGCCGCGAGCTCGAGCGGCAGCGGCTCGAAGCCTACGGGCAGATCGACCGGAACATGGAGCAGTTCGCCATCCTCAACGACCATATCAGAAATCCCCTGCAGGTGATCATGGGCCTTGCATCACTGCAGGACGACGAGACTGCCCGGATTATCCTCGATCAGGGTGCCGTCATCAACGATATCGTCACAAAGCTCGACCAGGGCTGGATCGAGTCGGACAAGATCAGGGCATTCTTAAAAAAGTATTACCACGAGCGCTTCTGAGCGGATGCCCGCCGAATAATCGCCATCAGGTCCCACGCAAAGGACTCGGCCCTGTTTTTCGTTGCCATGCGGGTGTCGAGGCGAAGGGATCCGGCGACCTCCGCGGGATCGCGGGTGTCCTGCACGAAGAGATCGGCGGTCGTTCCCACGATCTCCCGGACACTTTCGGAGGTGGCCGGATAGCCCTCTGCACGGAGCAGGGCGCCTTCCGGCCCGCTGCCGTCATGTTTTCCGGAAAACGGGGATATGACGATAACGTAAGCCGACGCCAGCGCCCCGGCGATGCCGGTGCAGGCGAGCAGCGGCATGATGCCGCTCACCGGCTCGCACGGCCCGATAATGACGGCGTCCGAAGCACGGATGCAGGCGCAGGCCTTTGCCGTTGCTGCGAGCGGCGCCGGGTGTTCGAGGGCGAACCCTTCGGGATCCCCTGCCGTCGGGTGCTCGCGCCAGAGAGCCAGCGGCAGCGCTCCTTTTCCGGTCCGCACCATCCCCTGCACCGGCACGTCGGTGACGGGCAGCACCGCGGCACCGCACCCGATTCCGGCCGCGAGCAGTTCGGTCGCCGCGGTCAGCGACATTCCGGCGCCCAACAGGTCAGCCCGGGCGATCGTTGCGGCGCGTTCCCGGTCGCCGAGGGCGAGCGCCTCGGGCAGGCCGATTGCGGTTAAGAACCGGTGGGTCGCGTAGCTGTCGCCCTGGATCCCCTGCCACGTGGCGGTGTTGAGCAAGCCTGCGAAGAGGTACAGCACGGCATCCGCCTCCCGGAGCACATGCCCCCCGGGGAGCCAGAGCGCATCGGCGGTGCCCGGTATCACCGCGATCTCGCTGTCATGAAGGATGGAGCGCATGCCGGCGACCAGCGGCAGCGTTCCGGCACCCGCGGAGAGGAAGGTGATCATTACCAGCAATGGCGCTCCTGCCCCAAAAAAACCAGCGAAAAAATCAGGGGAGGAGGGTATAGGCGGGTGCCAGCCGCCCGAGCACGAGGAGCCCGTAGTACCGGTAAAAGGTGATGACCGGGACCTGCACCAGGAGCAGGATCACCAGGGCGCAGATGACGAACGGTGCGGCGGCAACGGCATCGAGCAGCAGCGATCCGAGCGCCATGTGCACCGCGATGACAACAATGGTCCCGATGATCCCGAGGACGAGAAACACCGCGAGCACCGCGAGCAGCACGAGGATGCCGGTGGCGATGACGAGCGCGATCTTTGCGAGCACGTAGACCGCCGCCTCCTTCCATGCCGCCCGGATTATGGGCCAGAGGCGTTGCCAGCCGTCAAGCACGCCGATATCGTCCCGCAGCATCACGGGAACGACAAAATCAATGGTGAACATCTCGATGATCGCGACGGGAATGAGCAGGATGACCAGCACGAGAATCGTGGCCAGCACCGCAAGGGCAATGGAGATGTTCACCATGCTCCCGGCAATGAGCGCCGGGGCGACGATGACGGCGGCAGGGAGTGCCGCGAGCAGGAGGACGAGCAGGAGCAGGCCGACCTGGAAGAGAAAGAGGCGTACGCCTTTCCCGGCACGAAGGCCGAACGTGCGCCGGATGTGCCATTCGCCCGAGGAAAGCAGGTCGACAAAGACGAACTGCAGAATAGCGCCGATGAGCCCCCAGATGAGCGCGAGGAGGAACAGCCCTGCCACGGCGAGCAGGATCAGGGGAAGCGCCTGGACCAGGGAGTCCTCCAATCCGGGCGGCAGGGTGTCCGTCTGCCATGATGAACCCGACGGCATATTGGCGCCGCCGCCCCCGATGAAGAGCGCGACAAGTGCAAGCCGAAGCCAGATGGAACGGTTAAACGGCCAGAGCAGCTCTTTTGTCCGGGCAATCGCATGTTCTATTTCGCCGATTGCGATGAATCCTTCTGCCATGATAGCCTAATGATACCACAGCCACCAAAAAAAAGCTTTTCCCCCGTTTTCAGGGAGTAATGCCCGCTATCCGCAGGATCTCCCCGGCAAGCCGGGCCGCCGCACCGGTGCCGGTCATGAGCGTGTCGAACCGGACCGATCCCGGGACCGTGACGGGATCGCGGATATCCTGGATGAAAACATTCGCAAACGGTTCGTAGAGCTGCCACGTGCCCGCCGATGAGGGTTCCATCCCCCATGCCCGCATCAGGTCCGCTGCCGGCCCGCTGACGGGTGCGTCGCCGATGAATGGGCTGACGGCAACGACAAAGGCATCCTCAAGCGCCTGCCGCACTCCCGCACACTCGAGGATGGGGGAGATGCTGGTGACCGGATTGCTGGGCCCGAGAATGACGGCGTCGGCCCCGGCGATCGCCTCAAGGACCTCGCGGGTCGCGGCGGGGGGCGTCTCGTACACCCGCTCGACGCCGGATATGGCGACCTTTCCCTTCTGCCGGACCCAGTACTCCTGGAAGTGGAGGGATCCTGCCGCCGTCCGGACGCGGGTGGTGACGGGGGTGTCGGCCATCGGGAGCACCCGTGCCGCGATCCCGAGGCGCGTGCAGAGCGAGCGCGTCGCCTCGGTCAGCGTCGAACCGCTGCGGAGCAGCTCTGCCCGCATGAGGTTTACCGCCCGGTCGCGATCCCCGAGCGCGATGAATTCGTCTTCGCCAAGCCGGATGAGAAAGTCGTGGGTCGCAAACGTATCCCCGGCAATACCCCACCAGGTCTCGGTATTAAGGAGCCCGGAAAACAGGTATATGACCGTGTCGATGTCGGGGGAGAGGTGGCCGCCGGAGAACCACATGTCCTCCGCCGTATTGACCACCACCGCCATCTCCCCGTCGGCGAGAAGCGTCCGCATGCCCCGCAGCAGCTTGGGGGTGCCCGTCCCGCCCGAAAGAAACGCGAGCATACTCACACAATCTTTTTTAACCATATATATTGATTCTTTACTGAAATCGGGATGAAAATCATCAAAGATCCCGTGCATGGCTACGTCGAGGTGGAAGAAGGGATCCTTCCCATCCTCGATTCGCCGCCGGTGCAACGCCTCCGGTACATCCGGCAGCTGGGATTCTCCCACCTGGTCTATCCGGGCGCAAACCACACGCGGTTCGAACATGCACTCGGGACGATGTACCTTGCCGGCATGCTGTCGCGGCAGCTCGGGCTCGCACCCGACGAGACGGCCATCGTCACGACCGCTGCCCTCCTGCACGACATCGGGCACGGGCCCTATTCGCACGCGACCGAGCCGCTGATGCGGACCTATACCGGGCGGGACCACACCGATATCAGGGGGCTGCTGACCGCCGGCGACCTTGCGGGACGGCTTGAGGAGCGGGGGATCGACCCTGCCGAGATTGCCGCCCTCGTCGACGGCACCCACCGCCTGGCGGGCATCATCCACGGCGAGCTCGACGTCGACCGGATGGACTACCTGCTCCGGGACGCCCACTACACCGGCGTCCCCTACGGCACCGTCGATGCCCAGCGGCTGATCCACAGCATCAAACTCGCGGAACCGGGGATCGTGCTCGACGAATCGGGGATCCATGCGGCCGAGTCCCTGCTGATCGCCCGCACCCTGATGCGGCCGGCGGTGTACTTTCACCATGTCGGCAGGATCGCAGAAAGCATGATCCTGCACGCCGCAACGGAGCACCTCCGGGCGACGGGCATCGGGGGCGCGCCCGCCCTGCTCGCACAGGACGATACGGCGTTCACCCATGCGCTTCTCGCCTCCCCCTCCGATGATGCCCGTGCCATGGTGGACCGGATCCTGCACCGGCGCCTCTACAAACGGGCGCTCTGGGCGGGGCATGACGCCGTCAACGCACAGGTCCTCTCCGTCCAGACGGGGCTTGCCGGCGAGCGGACGATCGCGGACGCGATCGCAGAGGCGGCCGGCGTCGCCCCCGGCGACGTGCTCGTCGACATCCCGCCGATCCCCCCGCACATGAGCGTGGAGGTGCAGGTGACGAACCGGCACGATCTCGTGGATCTCGAGCAGATATCCCCGCTCGTCGGCACGCTCAACCGCACCCGCCGCGAGCAGTGGCGGATGGGCGTGTATGCGGCGCCGGACAGGCGCGAACAGGTGGAGGCCGCGGCAATCGAAGTGCTCCACGTCAGAAAACCAACCCGGCAGGACAAACTCGGTGTCTGAGATGGTGTGAGGATGGCAAAAAAACGATATGTAGTCGGTATTACAGGCGCAAGCGGGATCATCTACGCCCGCCGCCTGCTCGAGGTGCTGTGCGAACAGGCGGAGGTCTATATCATCATCACGGAGATGGGCCGCCGCATCGCCGAGTACGAGCGCATCGATCTTTCCGGGTTTCCTGCGGTGTACGAGGAGAACAGCGACATGTTTGCGGAGATTGCCAGCGGGTCGTTCAAGTACGACGGGATGATCATCCTGCCCTGCAGCATGAAGACCCTCGCATCCATCGCCGCGGGCGTTGCCGGCAACCTGCTGACCCGTACAGCCGACGTCTGCTTGAAAGAGCGCAGGGCGTGCATTCTCATGCTGCGCGAGATGCCGCTGTCACGCATACACCTCAAAAACATGCTCGCCGCCGACGAAGCCGGAGCGACGGTGATGGTGACGAGCCCCGGGTTCTACACCCACCCGAAAACCATCGAGGATCTCGTGGACATGGTGGTCGCCCGGGCGCTCGATCACCTCGGGGTCGAACATGCATTAAGCGAACGATGGAGCGGACATACATGAGGCACTTTATCGAGCGGATGCGGGAGGAGGGGCTCGTCGAGGATATCGAGGAGCCGGTCTCCACGGTCTACGAAGCACCGAAAATGGCGGCCGCAACCGACCGCCTGCTCTTCTTTCACAACCTCGAAGGGCACCGTGCGGTGATGAACGCAACGGCAAGCAGGAAGGCGCTCTCGGTGGCGCTGGGCATCCCGGAACGCGGGATGGTGAAAGCGCTCGCGGGCGCGACCTACGGCGGCAGGCTGGAGGAGCGGGGCCGCCTTGCCATGCACCCGCCGGACCTGCTCTCGCTCCCGGCAATGAAGCACTATCCCCTGGATGCGGGCCGCTACATCACCTCCGGCATCGTCTTTTCCTCCTTCGGCGGGATCGAGAACGCGTCCATCCACCGGATGCTCGTGCTCGACGGGCGACGCCTCGCCGCCCGCCTCGTCGAAGGCCGCCACACGCACACGCTCCGTGCGATGGCACTGGAGGCGGGGGAGCGCCTGCCGGTCGCCATCACCATCGGCACGCACCCCGCGATCACGTTCGCCTCCTGCACGAGGGTCCCGGAAGGCAAGGAACTGGGATACGCCGCCGAACTGATGGGCGGCAGCATGCCGGTCCATACCTGCCCGAACGGCATACGCGTGCCGGAGGCGGAGATCGTGCTCGAGGGCTTTATCGGCAGCGAGCGTGCCGACGAGGGGCCGTTCGTGGACATCACCGGCACCTACGACCCCGTCCGGCAGGAGCCCGTCATCGAGCTCTCAGGGATGCATGTCAAAAACGATCCCATCTTTCACGGCATCCTCCCCGGCGGCAACGAGCACAAGATCCTGATGGGCACCCCGTACGAGCCCTCGATCTACCGGGCGGTCGCCGGGGTGACGCGCGTTGCCGACGTCGTACTGACCACGGGAGGATGCGGCTACCTCCATGCCGTCATCCAGGTAAAAAAGAGCACGCAGGGCGATGCGAAAAACGCGATACTCGCGGCATTCGCAGCCCACACCTCGCTCAAGCACGTTGTCGTCGTCGATACCGACATCGATATCCATACCATGGAGGATGTCGAGTACGCCATCGCGACCCGGGTGCGGGGGGACCGCGATCTTTTTGTCCTGACCGGCATCCGGGGCTCGTCGCTCGACCCCTGCCGCGCTCCCGACGGCACGAACGTGAAAATCGGCATCGATGCCACAATGGTCATGGGCGAAGAAGAGAAATATACCCGGGCGGAGTGGGAGTAAGCGTGTTTCTTACAAACGACGAGGAGAAGATCCTTGCAGGCGAGTACGGCGAGACCCGCCGGAAGATGATGGAGATCCTTGTCGGCCTCGGCAAGGTCTTCGGTGCGGAGGAACTGGTGCCGATCTCGAGCGCCCAGATCTCAGGCGCGTCGTACAAGACCATCGGCAAATGGGGGCTTGAGTGGCTGCGGCAGCTCGATGCCCGCGTCGCCGTCCCCTCGGTGCTCAACCCGATCGGCATGCCCCGCGAACGGTGGGAGGAGATGGGCATCTCGCGGGAGTTCGCGGAAAAACAGACGCAGGTGATCAACGCCTACCGGCGCCTCGGCATCCGGCTCGAGTGCACCTGCACCCCCTATTACCTGGGCATCACCAGCTACGGCGACCACCTTGCCTGGTCGGAATCGTCGGCGGTTGCATACGCCAATTCGGTCATCGGGGCACGCACGAACCGCGAAGGGGGCCCGAGCGCCCTCGCCGCCGCCATCATCGGCAAGACCCCGAAGTACGGGCTGCACATCTTCGACAACCGCCTCCCCGCGGTGGCGATCGACGTCGAGATGCCGGAAGGGAGGCCCCATGCCGGGCACTACGGGGCAATCGGCTACCGTGCCGGCAAACTGGTCGGCAACCGGATCCCTATCTTCACCGGCATGCGGCCGAACCGGGACCAGATGAAGGCGCTGGGGGCTGCGATGGCGGCCACCGGCGCGGTGGCGCTGTTTCACGTGGACGGCATCACCCCCGAGATCCGGGTGATGCGGCAGCGCGGTCTCGCGAACCCGGCGGCGCTCGAGAGGATCACCATCGCGGCCGACGAGATCGAGGCGCTCTTTACCGCCATGCCCGTCGATGCCGTCGCCATCGGGTGCCCCCACTGCTCCGGCGAGCAGCTCCATACGATAGCGTACCTCCTTGCCGGCAGAAAAACGACAAAACCCTTCTTCATCTTCGCCGCCCGCGGCGTTACCGAGGCGAACCGGGGTGCGGTCGCTGCCATCGAACGCACGGGAGCGCGGGTCTACGAGGACACCTGCATGGTGGTGTCGCCCGCAATGGAGCGCTTCGGGACCATCATGGTCGATTCGGGCAAGGCGGCGGCATATATCCCGAACATGTGCGGCGCTGTCGCCCGCATCGGGACCCTCGAGGAGTGCGTCGAAGCCGCAACCTCGTGATCATTCACTCTTTTATCTGCAGCATCCGCCGGCAGTACCGGTCGATGGCGTTGAAGACGGCGAAACGGGCCGCCTTCTTCTGGTTCGGGTCCTCGAGCCGGAATGCCACGAACTCGATAAGAAGGGTAAAATAATCGATTCCCGGGTAGGAGGCTTCCAGCTGCTCGAGGCAGATGCTTGCCTGGTTCTGCCGCCCTTTGAGAAACGCAAACGCGAAATCGATGATGGCGAGCACATGGGCGGACATCCCCGCCTCTTCGGCGAGCGTGCGGTATTCGGCAAAGAGGGCATCGCCCTGCAGGAAAAACGAGGTCCGCAGGCCGTAATAGATCGGCTCGAGCTCGCGGGGGTGCCGCTGCTGGAAGTCCCTGATCAGCGCGATCGCCCCGTCGAGCTCCCCCTGGTCGAAATTCCTGAAATAGGACTCCCGGAAAAAGCCGATGTCGTCGGGGAAGCGGCCCAGCGCGATCTGCAACAGCTTTGCCAGCGCAACGCCGTTGCCCTCCTCCTTTGCCTTCCTGATCCCGAGGTGCAGGAACCATAGCTCCTCGGGGAACCACTCGACGGCGGAAAAGGCCATCAGCCAGAACGGCTTGTCCATCCATGTGGCCGTCGTGAGGATGCCCTTGACGATCCGGTTGTGGCGGGGCTTGTAGTAGGCGAGATCCTCCATCGCCTGCCGGGAGATTTTTGCGTAGTTCCAGCGGTTGCCGGAGGAGAAGCCCGGTTCCGACGAGCCCTCCTTGTACAGGGCATAATAGCAGTAGGCGTACCAGACGCCGACCTGGGCGTCGTGCTGCTTGTAGGGCTTTAAATAATGGGACGCTTCGAGATATTTTCCCGCTTTCACGAGGTGCACGGCGGCCGCGACGTGGATGCCGCTCTTCTTTTCCCGCACGCGCTTGATGCCCGGCGCAAGGTCGCAGACGCGGGCGACGAACTTCGAATCGCCGATCTTTCTGCTCACCGAAAAGAGGCGGAACGCTACGGCATCGATGAAATCGTCGTGTGCGGCGTCGGGGAGCGCGACCGTCGATTTTTCAAGGATTGACGCGACCTGCCCGAAAAAGACCGGGAGGTTCTGCTCGATGGCGTCGATGTTCTTGTCGATATACCCGAACAATTCAGCCCGCATGCGGTCGAGTTTCTCGGTGATCACCGCATCCGGGATGAAACCCCGCTCCATGTATATGCATGTAGAAATAACTGATATAAACCAAGCGATTTGTCGAAAAAAAGCGATTGATCCATATCGCCCGTATTTTCCCGAACGATGCACGTACCGGGGTTCAGACAAACCGGAGCCACAGGACCGCCGTCCCGATCGCCATCGTGACGGCCAGTACCGGGACGCCGTAGGCGAGGAATTCCAGAAACGTGATATCCACGCGTTCCCGGGCGGCAATGCCGAGCACCACGACATTTGCGGATGCCCCGATCGCCGATCCGTTGCCGCCAAGGCACGCACCGAGCGAGAGCGCCCACCAGAGCGGGGTCACGTCCATCGAGAGCCCCATGTCGCGTATCAGGGGGATGAGCGTGGCGGTGAGCGGGATATTGTCCACGAGGGCGGAGGCGAATGCCGAAAACCACGCGATGATCAGGAGCGCTTCGCCCGTCGAATCCACGTTCGCCACGATTGCCCCGGCAAGTGCGGCAATCAGGCCCGTCTCCACGAGCGCACCCACGACGATGAACAGCCCGCCGAAGAAGAAGAGTGCCGGCCACTCGATTTTTTCAAAGATCGCCTCCGGCGAGGCCCGTGTCCAGAGGAGAATGACGGACGCGCCGATAAGCGCCACCGCAGCGGGCTCGAGCCCGACAAAGCCGTGCAGGAAGAAAAGCGCAACGACGAGGACGATGGTCGCCACCGACCTGCCGAAGAGGTGCCGGTCCCTGATGGCGGACTGCTCGTTGAGCGCCTCGATGCGCCGCCTGATAACCTGCCGCTGCTCCGGCCCGATCCGCATGCGCCGCTCTGCAATCCATGCAAGCATACCGGTGACGACCAGGAGATTGAGGAGCGCTATCGGCCCCATGGTGAGCAGAAAGTCGTTGAACCCGAGCCCCGCGGCCGATGCTATCATGATATTGGGCGGATCGCCGATCAGGGTCGCCGTGCCGCCGATGTTGGACGCGAAGATCTCGGCAAGCAGCAGCGGCACGGCCGACACCTCCATCGTCCTGGCGATGTAGAGCAGCATCGGGGTGAGCAGGAGGACGGTCGTCACGTTGTCGAGAAATGCGCTGACAACCGCGGTCACCAGCGCAAAAAGCACCAGCACCCGGACGGGGCTTCCCCGGGCCGCTTTCGCCGTCCTGATCGCGATGTACTCGAACAGCCCGCTTTCCCGTGCGGTGCCGACGATGATCATCATCCCGATAAGGAGGAGCAGGGTGTCGAGGTCGAGGTACGACGGCACGGCATCCCACGGCACAACCTGCGCAAGGACAACGGCCGACGCCCCTCCCATCGCGGCGACCGACCGGTGGACCCTTCCGTCGATGATGAAGGCATAGGTCAGCAGGAAGACGGCAACGGCGATGACTTCGGCGGCGAGCATCGGTATCCCAAATGAGAGGTCGCCCTGTCCGGCGCAAAAAGATTCGGATGGGCGCTGCTTAAACCCCCAAAATAGCGGGTGATTTACGCTGATTTGGTTGGTATACGCCCTGATCGCGCGTCACCACCTTTATCTGCCCGTCCCGCCTATGCACATCCCGGCATGAAGTATCCATGCAGGAGGACGATATGGCAGCAGTAGCGGTTCTGGTGACGAATCTCTTTGAAGACAGCGAATATATCCACCCGACGGATGCATTCCGGAAAGCCGGCCACCGGGTCATCCCGATCGGGGTGACCGCGGGGGAAACGGTCTGGGGAAAGACCGATCACACGCCGGTGGCGATCGAGCGGGCGGTCGCAGAGAGCAGTGTTGACGACTTCGATGCGCTGCTCATCCCCGGCGGGTACTCGCCCGACAAGCTCCGGGTCGATGCGGCGGTGGTGGCGTTCGTGCATGACTTCGTTGCCAGCGGCAAACCGGTGTTCCTCATCTGCCATGCGCCGCAGCTGCTGATCACGGCACAGGTGCTCAGCAACCGCACGGTCACCGGCTATGCATCGATCGTGCAGGACATCAGGAACGCCGGCGCAACCTACGTGGACGCGGAGGTCGTCGAGGACGGGAACCTCATATCGAGCAGGAACCCTGGCGACCTTGCGGCCTTTACCCGGGCGGCGCTGCGCCGGCTGGCCGCCTGAGCAGGGACGGCGGGTTCGATCTCGTGGTGATCGGCGCCGGCACGTACATCGCGGGCAGGGGCCCTGCCGCCGGCATGGACGTGGCGCTCGTGGAGAGGGGGATGCCGGGCGGCACCTGCCCGAATACCGGCTGCACCCCCTCGAAGATGCTGGTGCACCCTGCCGATGCCGTCGGGGCGGCCGTTCAACACGGCGCCGGGCCCGCCGTTCTGCAGGGCAAATTCCCGCCGCCACGGCTCGCATACCATTAAATAACGCGCACCCTGATTGTTGTACATCCGTTCCGATGAAGTACGTCACCTTCCGCCACATGGAGTTCCGCAAATCCCGGAACATCATTCTCGGCATCATCGTCGCCGTCTGCACCGCCCTTGAGCTTGTCATACATTATTCGCTCGGCATTTCGACGGGCTATACCCATTTCTACTACATCTTCCTCGTGCCCGTCGCCATTCTCTTCTACTGGCGCACCGTCTTTTTCGGGCTCTATCTCGCCATGCTGCACATCGGGATCGAGTACCTGATCACCGGCGGCGCGATCGCATCGGACACGCTCCTGCGTGGGGCGATGTTCGTCGTCGTCGCCTTTCTTTCGGGATGGATCTTCGAACGCTTCGAGTCCGAACGCGGGGATCTCATCGAATACCTGCTCGACCGGAGCTTGAAGGGGGAAAAGCCCGTCGGCGCCGACGAGCACGAGACGGAGGAAGGAAAGACCGCCGCCGGCAGAAAAGTGGAGAAGTACCGCCGCGAGGGGAACATCGGGGCACTCATCGCGGGCCTGACCCACCGCGACATCGAAATCCGCTACCGTTCGGCGATCGCGCTGGGGGAGCTGAAGGCGCAGGAGGCCGTGGGTGCGCTCTCCGCGGCGCTCCGGGACGAGAACAGCGGGGTCCGGTGGGAGGCCGCCGAAGCCCTCGGAAAGATAGGAAAAGCGGCCATCCCCGCGCTGGTCGAGGCGATGGACGATCCCGACGACGACCTCCGGTGGCGTGCCGCCCTCGCACTCGGGGAGATCGGCGATCCCGCGGTGATAGCGCCCCTCATCCTCGCGCTCGGGGATGCGGACGAATATGTCAGGAGCCGGGCGGCCATCTCCATCGCGGGCCTCGGGGATGCGGGGATCGAGCCGCTGCTGATGGTGATACACTCGGGCGGACAGACCGCCCGGGAAGCGGCGATACAGGCGCTGGCCCGCATCGCCGAAGAGACGGGCACGGATCCGGAGCGGTACATGGCCGATCTCGACGAAAAGATCCAGGGCGAACTGCTCCAGGCAATAGAAAGTGCAAAAAAACCACGGCACAATACATGATGGAGGAACCATGGACGAGGATGCAGTGATATCACGGGCGGTCGAGATGATCCGGCGGGGCACGCTGGACCAGAAACACGAGGCCGTGCGGGAGCTTGCGCGCCTCGGCGCAGCGGCGGTCGATCCCGTCATCACCGTGCTGGTCGAGGAGGAGGACAACGACCTGCGGTGGTACCTCAGCCAGGTACTGGCAACGATCGGCGGGCCGGCGATCGAGCCGATGATCCTCTCGTTGCAGATGGTCCCCGACGACGATGCACGCCGGTACCTGGCTGCGGCGCTCGGCACCATCGGAAAGCCCGCAGTGGACCCCCTTATCGGGCTCCTCACCCATGACCGCGAGGATGTCAGGGGCTTTGCCGCCCTCGCCCTCTGCCGGATCGGGCAGCCGGCGGTCGAGCCCCTGCTGGAGATGATGGACACGACCGACGGCATTCCCCACACCTGCGCCGCCCTCACGCTCTGGAAAATGGGTGAACTGGGCCCCGAGGCGCTTTCTGACTATTTTAAGCGGAAAAAGGAAGAGGAATAACCCTCAGAGCCCGAGGAGCTCCGCGTTGGGAAACGCCGCAGCCCAGTCGCGGAGCTTTAACCCGTTGACGTACCGCATCAGCTCCTCGCGGTCGCGTTCGTAGTAGAGGTGCGCCGATACGGAGGTATGGGAGTACCAGCCCGGTGCAAGCCCGAGGCGGTCTGCAATTGCCTTCTGGAGGTGGGCGAGGGCGAACATGTTCGCCCCCAGCGCCGAGAGCATGTCGTTGCTCCGGAACTCGACATGCATGTTCAGGCACCCGTTGCGGGCAAGGCACTGGATCCGCTGGAGGCAGGGAGGATGCACCGATTCCGTGTCCCTGACGGGGAACCAGGTGATCGCCTCGGCCCTCCGGGATGCCGGCTCTTCCTGTATTTTTCTGACGATATAGCCGATCTGGTCCAGCCCCCCGCCGTCGCCGTCGCCGGCGATGCCCCCGGGCACTTCCCGCGGATAGTCGAAGAGCCGGTCATGGTACGTATACACAAAGTCGCTGGCGCTCCCCTCTAAAAGATCGCGGACGTACTGCTCCATCGCCTGCCGCCCGAACATGTTGTGGGGGCTGATCATGTAGTCGGCAAAGGGGTCTTTGATATGAATATTCAGCGGTTCCGCAAGCTCGAGCGTCTTTTCATGATCCTCGGTGAGGAGGAACACGCCGTGCCGGAGAATGGCCCGGATCACTTCTTCATGCGCCTTGCCGATACAGTAACTGCGAACCTGGTACATCCTTCTCTCCCCGCCGCGGAGGTGGCACCCCGCGTCGTTCCTACAGTATGTCCCGCCGGCCATGCATCTCTTTTGCTATTCGCAACCGGCCGCCCGGCTCCGACACCAAGGATTAACTCGGTGCCTGCCGATATATGACCATGCAGGGGCCGGCGGCATCACCCATGATGGAGGCATACTTCAAAGGGCTCGAAGAAGGGCTTTTTCGGGCAATTGCCGTTGCCGAAGCGGCGCGCAAACGCGGCGTTGATCCCGCCTGCACGGTCGAGATCCCGGTCGCAAGCGACCTTGCCGACCGTGTCGAGGCGCTGCTCGGGTACCGCGGTGTCGCTGCCCGCCTCCGGGAGCTCGAGACGGAGATGTCGCGCGAGGAGGCGGCACTCAGGATCGGCGACGATTTCGTCGCACGCCGGTTCGGGGAGGAGAACCGCGAAGAGGTGCTCGACCACGCGATCCGGACGTCCATGGCGCTCCTGACCGAAGGGGTGGTTGCAGCACCCACCGAGGGGATTGCCAAGGTCGGCATCGGCAAAAACGACGACGGCTCCGAATACCTCAAGATCTACTATGCCGGCCCCATCCGGAGCGCCGGCGGAACGGCGCAGGCGCTCTCGGTGCTGGTCGGGGACTCCGTGCGCCGGGCACTCGGCCTGAACCGCTACATCCCCCGGCAGGAAGAGGTCGAACGCTACATCGAGGAGATCCGGCAGTACAACAACATCATGAGCCTCCAGTACCTGCCGAGCGAGCGGGAGCTGCGCCTGATCATCGAGAACTGCCCGGTCTGCATCGACGGCGAGCCCACGGAATCGCAGGAGGTCTCAGGCTACCGGAACCTCGAGCGCGTGGAGACGAACGTCGTGCGGGGCGGCATGGCGCTGGTCATCGCCGAAGGGCTGGCGCTGAAAGCCCCGAAGGTCCAGAAAAACGTCCGGAAAATGAAGATCGACGGGTGGGACTGGCTTGATGCGCTCATCGCGGGCACGGCGCCAAAAGGGGGCGACGACGACGAGGGCGGCGGCATCAAGCCGAAGGACAAGTACATCCGCGATCTCATCGGGGGAAGGCCGGTCTTTGCCTACCCGATGCGGAAAGGCGGGTTCCGCCTGCGGTACGGCCGGTCCCGCAACACCGGGTTTGCCGCAGCGGGCTTTAACCCGGCGACGCTGCACATCCTCGGCGACTTCCTTGCCGTCGGCACCCAGATGAAGGTGGAGCGTCCCGGCAAGGCGGCGGGCGTCGTGCCGGTGGATACCATCGAGGGGCCGACGGTCAGGCTGAACAACGGCGACGTGCTCCGCGTCGACGACACGGCGGAGGCGGTGCGCCTTTCCGCGCAGATCGATAAAATCCTCGATGTCGGCGAAATGCTGGTGAGCTACGGCGAGTTTCTCGAAAACAACCACCCGCTCATCCCGTCCGCCTACTGCGAGGAGTGGTGGCGGCTGGAGGGAGGCACAACGACCCCGGCAAATGAACGGGAGGCGATCGCGATGGCGCTCGAGGGGGGCTTTCTCCACCCCCGCTACACCTACCTCTGGGACGATCTCACCGCGGCACAGATCGGTGAGCTTGCCGCCTGCATCGAAGCCAACGGGAGCATGGAAGGCGGCGTTCTTTCCATCCCCGCCGCAGCCGGCGCCAAGCCGCTGCTCGAGGAGCTGCTCGTCCCGCACCGCGTGAGGGACGGGGCCGTGCTTGTCGACGAGCCGTTTGTACTGTTGGCCTGCCTCGGCCTTTCCGGGCAGTGCCGCCGCCGTGACGCCTGGCAGACGGCACCGGAAACCGGCGACGGGTTTGCGCTCGCGATGCACCTTGCCGGTTTTCGGATGCGCTCGAAGGCGGGGACGCGCATCGGCGGGCGGATGGGGCGCCCCGGCAAATCGAAACCCCGCGAGATGCGTCCGCCCCCCCATTCACTCTTCCCGGTCGGGGAGGCGGGCGGGTCCCGCCGGTCGCTGCAGGAGGCGTCGTCGTCGAAAGCCTACTCCAACCAGGACGGCGGCGTCATCCAGGTCGATGTCGGCAGGCGCCGCTGCACGGTCTGCGGCAAAGAGCAGTTCAAGAACCGCTGCGACTGCGGGGGGCACACGGAAGCGGTCTTCTCCTGCCCGCGGTGCCACCGCGAAACGACCGCCGGGCGCTGCCCCGCCTGCGATGTCGGCACCGAGTGCCTCCAGACCATCAACCTCAACATCAAAACGGAGTACGCCGAGGCCCTTGCCGCCCTCGGCATGCGGGAGGGGGAGTTCAAGCTGATCAAAGGCGTCAAGGGGCTGATATCACGCGAACGGGCGGTCGAGGCGCTCGAAAAAGGGCTGCTGCGCGCCAAGCACGAGATCTTCGTCTTCAAGGACGGCACGGTGCGCTACGACATGATCGACCTGCCCTTAACCCACATCCGGCCGCATGAGATCGGGGTCGCGCCGGAACGGCTCCTCGAGCTCGGCTATGCCCGCGACATCCACGGCGATGCGCTCGAACGCGACGACCAGGTGCTCGAACTGCGCCACCAGGACATCCTCGTCTCCGAGGACTGCGGGGAGTACCTGGTCAGGGTTGCCCGGTTCGTGGACGAGCTCCTCGAAAAGGTCTACGGCCTCCCGCCGTTTTACGGGGTGTCGAAAAAAGAAGACCTCATCGGGCACCTCGTGATGGGCCTTGCCCCCCACACGAGCGCCGGCGTCCTCGCCCGCCTCATCGGGTTTTCGAAGGCGAACGTGGGCTACGGCCACCCCTTCTTCCACGCGGCGAAACGCCGGAACTGCTTTTCGGGCGAGACGGAGATCCGCGTCTACGACGGGAAGGACTGGAAGGACGTCCCGATCAAACAGTTCGTGCTGGAGAACTTCGACGTCTCCCGCCCCGGCATCGACCGCGTCGGCACCTACTACTCCGATCCGGTGCAGGCGGCCTTCGTGCCGGCGCTCGACGCCCACGGCACGATCCGGCTCCGGAAGGTGACGTCCGTCTCGGTGCACAAAGCACCGGAGCACCTGATCCGGTTCACGACGAAACGCGGAAGAACCGTCACCGTCACCCCCGAGCACACGATGCTGGTCTCGGACCTTGCGTATGTCCGCCGCCTCAAGGCCATGGAGCTGCGGATCGGCGACTGCGTCCCCCTCATGGAGGGCGGGATGGTGATCAACGACCGCATCGAGGAGCGCGAGGCCGTGCCGAAGGCGGAGGAGTTCGTGTACTGCGTCACGGTGGCGGAAGACCACTCATTGGTGGCAAACGGCATCTTCACGGGCCAGTGCGACGGCGACGAGGACTGCGTCATGCTGCTGCTCGACGGGCTGTTGAACTTCTCCCGCTCGTTCCTGCCCGAGACCCGCGGCGGCTCCATGGACGCGCCGCTCGTGCTCACAAGCCGCATCGACCCGTCAGAGATCGACAAGGAGAGCCACAACGTCGACGCCTGCACATCCTACCCCCTCGTCCTCTACGAAAAGGCCCTCTGTTACGCCCACCCGAAGGACCTTGCCGACCAAATCGACCACGTCGAGCTCCGCCTCGGCACCCCCGCCCAGTTCGAGGGCATCGCGTTCACCCACGACACCGCGGACATCTCCGCCGGGCCCAAGGAGTCGATGTACACGATCCTGACAACGATGCTCGAGAAGCTCGAGGCCGAGCTCGACCTCGCCAAGCGCATCCGGGCCGTCGACGCCGACGACGTCGCCGAACGCGTCCTGAACACCCATTTCATCCGCGACCTCATGGGCAACCTCAACGCATTCTCCAAGCAGAAGATGCGCTGCACCAAGTGCAACGCGAAGTACCGGCGGATGCCCATCGCCGGCAAGTGCACCCGCTGCGGGGGCCCGATCATCCAGACGGTGCACGAAGGCTCGGTGAAAAAGTACCTCGAGATGTCCCAGCGCATCTGCGAGGAGTACGCCGTCTCCGAGTACACCAAGCAGCGGGTGGAAGTGCTGTCGATGGCCATCGAGAGCACCTTCGGGACACCCAGCGAGCAGCAGCTCGGGCTCGCGGACTTTATGTGACATGGGTCCGAAGGAGCCATGGCAGGAGAAAATCTCTGATTTTCGACCGAATGGACAAAGGGCCCGGATCTTTTTGACTATTAAATCTCCTACCCATTTCGAAAAGAAATGAATTTTTGCATGTGAAGGAAAGACCTTGTCGTGGAACTAGCTGCTGTACCGGAACAGGTTCTGATATTTAGA
>JAAEEQ010000079.1 GCA_013415665.1 Methanomicrobiales archaeon | reverse complement strand
GCATCACACTTCTTTCCGGTATTCCCTCAGCAGTGTCTTGGCATAGGCTTCCTCTGCCTGTGGGGGGATGTAGTTGTAGATTTTTACCCGCCTGAGCAGTTCTTTTTTCAGCGGGTCTTCTGCGGAGAGGCCGAGTGCGGCCACCTCCTCAAAGACGGCATCGAGCATGGCAAGCCCGACGACAACACCGCCCACGTCCACCCGGCGGATGCGCCGCAGGGCTTCCGCGGCGCAGCATGGCGTTTCGTCCTTTTCCCCGGTCGTCAATTCGCACCACACCCCGGAAGGCCGAGGGCGGGGAAGACGTTCCCGAAGATCAATCCCGCTGCGGTCGAGAAGATCACGACGAGGGCGACATAGACCGCGGTCTTCTGTGCCCCCATGATCCGCGTGAGCACCAGGATGCTCGGCAGGCTGATGGTGGGGCCGGCGAGCAGGAGCGCCAGTGCCGGCCCTCCTGCCATCACGCCTTCGGTGTAGCCGAAGGTGCCGCCGATGATCGGCACCTCGAGGAGGGTGGGCATGTAGAGGATCGCCCCGATGACGGCTCCCATGAAGCAGGCGAAGACCGAGTTGTCACCAAAGACGGGAGCAAAGGTCTCCGGCGGCAGGAAGAAGGCGATCACGCCCACGACGAAGGTGCCGGCGATGAGGATGGGGAAGATCTTTTTGACCAGATCCCAGATCTCGTAGCCCCAGTCGGTCACCTCGTCCCGCTCGAAGTAGTAGATGAGCAGGTATGCCACGGCCACGGTGAGCAGGTAGACGATGCCGAGGCGGAGGGTAAAGGGGAGCTGCGAGGCGCCGATGACGAGGATCAGCACGAGCAGCACGAAGAATGCCAGGGAGACCCGGGCCGGGCGCTCCTCGCCGCCGCCGGCCACCATCATCGGCCCGGTGGCGGACTTCCTGATCTCCTCGTCGTAGTCCCGGAAGAGCATCGCCATGACGAGGCCGATGCAGATGGCCATGACCACGGCGAAGAGGGCCCGGGCGAAGCCGATATCGAAGCCCAGCACGCTCGCCGTGTAGATGATGGCAAGGATGTTGATGGCCGGGCCTGCGTAGAGGAAGGTGATAGCGGGGCCGATCCCGCTGCCCTTCTTCATGATCCCGGCGAACATCGGCAGGATGGTGCATGAGCAGACCGCGAGCACGATGCCGGAGATCGAGGCGATCCCGTACGACACCGATTTTTTTGCGTCCGGGCTGAAGTACTTCAGGATCGCATCTTTCCTGATGAATGCGGCGATGGCCCCGGCGATAAAGAACGCCGGCACCA
Organism: Methanomicrobiales archaeon; assembly: GCA_013415665.1. Classification (GTDB taxonomy): domain Archaea; phylum Halobacteriota; class Methanomicrobia; order Methanomicrobiales; family Methanomicrobiaceae; genus LKUD01. The sequence goes on along the minus strand of JAAEEQ010000079.1, from coordinate 9,278 downwards.
GGCAGGTGACGGTATGTGCCGCCAGGTACTCGATGACGGCATCGAGCCCCGAGAGGAGCGCTCCGGTGACGGGATCAGCCATATGAGGGTACTCTCCCTGGTGGTATGGGTAAGGGTTTCATTTCTGTGTTTCTCCTTCATAATGTCATAGTACCAGAAGTGCCTGGAATGCCGCGCCGGCCAGGATCGCGACGCCAAGCACGGTCATGACGAATGCCGCGACGAGGCGCCGCTCGAAAATGGCGGAGAGCAGCGTCACCTCCGGGATGCTCGCCCCCGCCCCGCCGATGATGAGCGCCATGACCGCGCCGATGGCCATGCCCTTGTCGAGCAGGACGGCGCTGATCGGGATGATGGTCTCGGCACGGATATACATCGGCACGCCGATCACCGCCGCTACCGGGATGGCGAGGGGATTGTCTGGTCCGGCAAGGCCGATGATGAGGCTTTCGGGGACAAATCCATAGATGAACGCCCCGATGCCGGCGCCAAGCAGCAGGTAGGGAAGCACCTGCCGGAAGAGCGAGACCGCAAAGGCGAACGCTCCGCTGATCTTGGGGCCATGCCGTTCCCGAAACGTGGCACCGTTCTCCGGCGGGCAGTCGCACCGCCTGTTTCCCCCTTCGAGGGTGACGTTCTTCACGTACCGTTCGTAGCCCAGCCGGCCGAGCACGGCACCGATGACGACCGCGGCCGCAAAGGTGATCACGGCGTAAAAGGCGGTCGGGACAGGTCCTATGAGGGCGGCAAGCAGGCTGAGGATGACCGGGTTTAAGAGCGGCGAGGCAATCAGAAACGACATGCAGACGCCGAACGGGACGCCGGTGTCGAGCAGGCCGAGCAGGATGGGGATGGTGGAACAGGAGCAGAAGGGAGTGAGCGCCCCAAAGGCTGCCCCAAGCATGTTCCCGCTTCCCCGTCCCCGCCCGGAGAGCGTGGTTCTGATCCGTTCCTCCGGGACGTATGCATGGAGCAGGCCCACCAGGAATGAAATCCCGATGAACAGCAGGATCAGTTCGCCGGCGATGATGACGAAGAACCGGCCCGCGGAGAGGAGTGCCTCAGTCAGTGCCGTCGATACCCCTCCGTCTCATCCCGTGGTGCGGGCGGCACCACAGCTTGCTCGCCCTCGCGTGTCCCTTCGTCCATCTCGTTTTCCTGCCGGACGAATGCTATCAGCGGTCGTCCCGGCTGTTCTCTTTTTCTGGTTCCTTGGATACGATCCTGACATCACCGCAGCAGCATCCGCCGCCGCACCCGCCGCCAAGAAGCTTTTTCATCTTCGCTGCGAGCCCTTCGTTCTTCGTGTCCTTGCGATCATCTGTCATCGTGCATTATCACTCCGGTAAAATTTCAACATTGTTTGAAATACTATGCTCCGACCTTCCACATATAGGTTTTCATTTCAAACATTTTTGAATCATCAGTGCTGATGGTGTGGTCCCGCAGCGTTCGGCACAAGAAGAATGTCCTGCTCCCGGAACGAACGGAACGTTTATCGGCCAGCATATTTCATAATCTTTTGAAATGCCCGATACCTGCCGGGGGAAACCCTCGTCACGGACCCGGGAACGCTGTGCTTCCGGCATTCCTGAGGAGATTGCGGCATCGCTCTGCAGCTGCGGCGGGATTGCGGGGCTCGAAAACCTGCTCCCCCCCGATGCCGAACTGGAGCGGTTCAGTGCCCGGCACCGGGCGCTTGCCGATCCCATCCGGTTAAAAATCCTCGCCATGCTCCGTATCCAGCCGCTTTGCGTCTGCGTGATCAAAGCAGTGCTCGGCATCGCCGACTCGAAGCTCTCGTATCACCTCGGCGTGCTGAAAAAGGCGGGCCTGATTATGGGCGAGCAGCAGGGCAACTGGATCATCTATTCGCTGACCGGCGAGGGGGCCGAAAGCCCCGGACGAATCTGCCGGGTGTGCTGTCCGATTATGGATGCACCGTCGTATTCCGCCGAAAAGGCGGGAGTTTATCCCCCTTCTCCCGCCGGGATCACGACGTATCCCCTTCCGCCGGCTCCCAGAGAGATCCCGGCAATCAGGGGTTGTCTGTCCGCTTGCTTGCCTTGTGAGCATCCAATTTTGGAAGGGCCGGAATTGAGATCAAAAAGGTTTTTGTAAGAGGATTGGACCTGTTTTCAAAACGCCGGGAGGGAGATTTGAACTCCCGAGGTGCCGAGCACCAGTGGCTTTCAAGGCCACCGCCTTTCCGGACTAGACTATCCCGGCCTGCCTCTCATTTTGGTCGCGGCGGTTAAAAAAGATGGTGATTATCTCCGTATCCGGGCCACAAGCAGGAGGGCGGCGGCACAGAAAACGGCTGCGAAGAGGGGTGATGCCTGTGTGGCGGCCGGCGTCGTGCCTTCTTCAAAGCCGGCTTCGGCAGCGGTGTTGACGGCAACGCCGTCTGCGTTCTGCACCGAGATGGTCACGGTGCCCGAGTCGGTGGAGCTGGACGGATAGACTTTGGCGTATACCGTCCCGCCGCGTGCGGTCAGGGTGACCGTTTCGGGATTGAGGCTCCCCTGGTCATTTTTCCTGATGATGACGCCGTCTTCGTCACGCACTTCGATGATCCAGTCGATACCGGTCGAGGTTGCGATGGTGACGCTTCCCGCCTTCGTGTCAACGGCGAAATAGGCCGGGGCGTCCCGGGACGCGGTCGCCCATGTCGTCAGCACCGGCCCGCTGGGGGTCGCGGTCGCGGTGGGGGTCGTTTCGGCGGTGCCGCGGATGGTGAAGTCGAACGTGCTGATATAACCGGTCGCATCGGCAAACCGGACCTTGTAGGTCCCGCTCGCGGTGACCGGCACGGCGGCAGAGAATGCGCCGTTCGCATCCGTCTGGATATACGTCGGACCGTACACGATGCTTCCCGAGGGCGCCGTCACCGTGATCTGGACACCCCGGTCGCCAAGGAGGCTTCCCTTGCCGGCAATCTCAAGCTCGCCGTCGTAGTTCTGCACCATGGGCGACGAGATGGTCAGTTCGGTTGAGCGGTCGATGATCTGGATCACCTTCGGCTTCTCTACTGTTGTATCCGCGGCGGAACCGAAGGGATAGGCTAACTTTTCCGGGATCTGGAGATTGTATTCCCCTTTCTCAAGGCCGGTCGTCTGGAAAGTCACCGACCATGCGCCCCCGTCCTGTATGGTGAAGGTCTTGCGCTCGATTTCACGGACACTCGGCCGTGCCTTATAGAGGATGATCTCGAAGCTCACGCCGGCAGGAATGTTGCTCGTGCCGGTAATCTCGATCGGAGCGCCGACGGCCACCTCGGTGGGGCATTCGCAGTTGATCAGGTATGCCGATGCACTCCCGATCAGCACACAGCAGAGCAGAAAAACACAGGCGATCTTTTTCATAGTCATAGAATGCACTACTATACGGTTAATGATATCTGTGGAAAAACCCCTTGCTGCCTGGAAAGGGAAAGAGACCTACGAGGGAGAGGCAATCGACACGCTTACCGTCATTTTCAGAAGCGGAGGGTGTGCGTGGAACCGGTGCCGGATGTGCGGGTACCGCCACGAACGGTACCGCGATCTGGCGGCGGAGGAACTCTCTGACCGGATGCGCCGCCAGGTCGCGTGGGTGCAGGCAAATTATCGCGACGACGAGTACCGAATGCTGAAGATATTCACCTCGGGGAGTTTTTTTGACCCGGCAGAGGTGCCGCCTGACGTCCGGGACACGGTGGCGTCCGCGTTTGCCGGCAAGCTCATCATCGCCGAAACCAGGCCCGAATACATCTCATCGGACGCCGTTGCCGGGTTCATCGCGGGCATCGACGACGGTTCGTGGGACCAGCCGCTCTACGTCGCGATGGGCCTTGAGACAACGGACAATGAGATCCGTGAAAAGTGCATCGACAAGGGCTTTGCCTTCCAGGACTTCATCGATGCGGCGGGGCGTGCCCGGCAGGGCGGCGCCGGCGTCAAGACCTACCTGATGATGAAGCCGCCGTTTCTCACGGAAAAAGAGGCCATTGATGACATGCACCGGTCGATTGCCGAAGCGGCACCCTACTCGGACATGATTTCCATGAACCTCTGCACGGTGCAGTCCCGCACTGACGTGGAACGGTACTGGAAATCCCATGCCTACCGGCCACCGTACCTCTGGAGCGTGCTTGAGGTATTGCTGGCCGCACAGCCGCACGTCATGTGCGATCCGGTGGGGGGCGGAACCGTTCGCGGGCCGCACAATTGCGGGTCCTGCGATCGTATGATCCTCGATGCAATCCGCGACTATTCGCTTACCGGGGATCGATCCCTGCTCCGTGCGATTGCGGAAACGGATTGTGCCTGCAAAAAAGAATGGGAATTTGTGTGCGCCCGGGAAAAGCCCTACTGCATGCCGCTTACCCGCTGACCGGGCCTTCTCAATCGTTTTTCTCCGGTCTCGGGCGGGTGAGGTGTTTTGCGAGCAGGGGGAGGAACGCCCCCGCATCGCTGACCACCCCGATTGCCTGCATGGTGCCGCGGTCCATAAGCTTGGTCACCGACGCGGGATTGATGTCGACGCAGATGGTTTTGACATAACTCGGCAGGCAGTTGCCGATGGCCACCGAATGCAGGAGCGTGCCGATCATGATGACCATGTCCAGATCCTTAAGATGCGCCCGCATCTCGTCTTGGGCGACCATCGTGTCGGTCACGACATCGGGCAGCGGACCGTCGTCCCGTATCGATCCCGCAAGAACATACGGCACGCCGTTTTTCACGCATTCGTACATGATCCCGCCGGTAATCACACCCGATTCAACGGCGTTCCGTATCGATCCTGCGCGAATCACCTCGCTTAAGGCATAGATGTGATGCTTATGCCCGCCGGTGGCGAGGGTGCCGGAATCGAGGTTCATCCCCAGCGAGGTCCCGAAGAGATTATACTCGATGTCGTGGGTCGCAAGCGCATTTCCTGCGAACAGGACGTCAATGTACCCCTCCCGAATAATCTCGGCGAGCGCGGGTGCCGCACCGGTATGGATGATCGCCGGGCCGCCGACGATGCCGATCTTTCCCCCCCGATCCTTGAGGGCGATCATTTCTACAGCGATTTTTTCGATGATGGTCTCGCTGGGCCGTTCCGAGGAGACGGTACCGTGCATGAATTCGAACGTGCTGACCTTCCGGGGCCGCTCGGGGGGGGTGACGCGTACCCCTCCCTCGCCCATGACGACATAATCGCCTTTGCCGAGTTTGGACATCGGCGTACAGGCCGCCCGCTCTTTCTCAGGGTCGACGACGATGAGGCAGTCCATCTCGATAGATTCGACGGGAACCCAGTTGCCCCTGATTTTTACGAAGGTCGGGTGATTGGTCGTGGAGTAGAAACCCTTGGGCACGATGCGGTCGCCTTCGGCGGGAGCGAGGCGCACGTCCTCAATTTCAAGCATGCGGGCACCGAGCCGGTGCAGTTCGCTCATGATCGATGCGAGGTGATCGGCGTTGGGGGCGGTCACCCGCAGGCGGGCAAAGCTCGGATCTTTTTTCCGTTTGCCGATGTCAAACTGGAGGATTTCAAAATCTCCGCCCATATCCATTATTTTATCGAACACATGGGTCATGATGCCAGAGTCAATGATGTGGCCTTCCAGCTCGAACTCCCGGCTCAGTTGCATAGGTATTCTATCGTTGACCGACGGGAAAATGTTTTCCGAAGAAATGGCGCCGTTAGCCCGTTTCCTGTCATGCAGGAACGGATTTGTCCCGTGGCGGCCCGTACCGCCGCATCAGTCCGAACGGCCCGGACAGAGAAAAGACCGTGCAGCGGCAAGCTCTTCGCGTGTGTTGATGTTGAAGGCAAGCCGCGCATCATCGAGCACGAGGGGGTGTTCTTCCTGTTCTTCTTCAATCCTGCTTCCGTTGAGAATATTCACCCCGGCCGGGCAGACGTTCTCTCCGCCTATCGTTTCAACATATCTGGTCCTGCAGTCGTACGCCCGGCACCTCTGCACGGGGACCCATGTCGAGAGTGCGTCCGTGCCCGCTGCGGTAAAAGCATCGTGGATGGCCGCGATGAGATCCGGTTCGAGGCAGGGCAGGTCGGAAACGCTGGTAAAGAACGGCCCCGTCTCCTGGAGCACCCCGACAGCCTCGACGAGATCCGATACATACCCTTCGCCCGATGCCGATATGACGGAAACGCCGTTGCTGCGGCACCAGTTCTGCGTCATGGGGGTGCGGGGCGAGGCGATGACGACAACCTCCATTCCTGCGCCGGTAAACGCAGAAATCACATACGCGATCATCGGTCTCCCGCATATCGTGACGAGGGGCTTCTCCCCGAGGTTCAGTCTGCTGCCTTCGCCGCCGGCCATAATCAGCGCACGCATGCGAATAAAGCCTCCAGCAGCAGCCTGTTTTCCTCGCGGGTCCTGACGGCAACCCTGATGGCCTCGGGCTTTCCGAACGAGGTGCAGTCCCGCACAAGGATGCCCATCGTTCGCAGGGCGGCGGTGAGCGGCGCTGCCGGCTGTCCGGGATACAGCATGATGAAATTGGTGGCTGAGGGCTCGTAGGCGATGCCGGCACCGAGAAGGCGCGAGCAGATCCATTCGCGCTCGTTTTCGATACGGTGGCGTGACTCCCCGAGATCCCGGTACTTCCGGGCGGCGGCGAGGGCAAAGGACTCCGCGAACGAATTGACGCTCCAGGGCGGCCGCATGATTTCCATCCGGGAAACCAGGGCGGGATCGCCGATGCCGAACCCGAACCGAATTCCCGGCACGGCGAATTCCTTGGTCAGCGATCGCATCACAAAGAGATGGGGCGAGGCGATATCTGCGACACTCTGGCGGGGATCGGCAAGTTCGATGAACGCCTCGTCGACAAACAGGACCCGGTCCGCTTTCTCTGCGGCTGCCAGCATCTCCACGATATTCGAACGGGGGGTGAGGTACCCGGTGGGATTGTTCGGGTTGCAGAGGAACCGGACGCCGGCCCCTCCTGATCCGGCGGCGACGGTTCCTCCGGCAAGCCGTGCGGAGAGTGCATATTCGCCGAATGTCGGCGGATCGATGCGCACCGGCATGCCTTCCCTGATGACCGTGTGACAGAAGGTGCGGATAATCTCGGCCGATCCATTGCCAACGCAGATTTCTTCCGGTGCCCTGCCGACGAGACGCGCATATGCCTCCCGCAGCTCGAGGTACTCGTCATCGGGGTAGTCCGCGAGGAGCGCGAGGTCGGGCGACCATGCGACCCGGGGAGGAAAAGGGTTAAAATTGGCGCTGAAATCGATATAGTGCGTTGCTGTATTGTTTTTTTGACGGGGGACTTTTCCACCGTGCACGACTTTGGCTACAATTCCTGGATCCATCGCAGCTTCCCCCAAATGATAAAATATTGACGATACTGGGATAAAACGGTTGTGAGTCGTTGATAATCACATTGCATAAAGTATATATAGCGTGGGGTTGTATGAAGGATTGTCTGTTAAGTCAGGCGGAGAGGTGTCATGTGTCTGACATAAAGCTGACTTAAAGCAGCTAAATGTCAGACTGAGTGATTGCAATGATGGAGCGAATTACAATCCGCTTGCCCCCGCAGCAGGTTGCCATGCTGGAAAAACTGGTCGAGGCAGGAGAGTTCCCGACGGTATCGGAAGCGGTAAGGTATGCCGTCCGTGAGCTCATCGAAAAGAAAGGGAACCGTGCGCTGCGGGACAGCGAACAGATTTCATTTGAGGTGTAGGAGGTCAGCCATGCAGCCTGCTGTCTATGAAACAGCCCGTCAGAGGAACAAATGGGAAGACTTGATCTGCCGGGGATTACAGGATGTTGATTTCTTTACCATCATTGAGAATCACCCAAACAGAGTGTTGGGCGAGAGCGGACACTTGAAAATTAATCTGTAGGAGGTTTTGGATGCAGACGATTATTAATGAGGCACTCAAACACGCTGAGCGCGAAAAACAAACAACCCGTGACGTAATTGACGACGACGACTTCATCGGCCAGCCGCGTATCGTAATCGTTGGCTGTGGCGGTGCAGGGAACAACACCATCAACCGTCTCTATCACATGAAGGTCAACGGTGCAGAGACGATTGCGGTCAACACCGACAAGCAGCACCTTGAGATGATCCAGGCCGACAAGCGTGTCCTGATCGGAAAATCACTGACCAAGGGCCTTGGTGCCGGCGGATTCCCCGATGTCGGCAAGCGTGCGGCGGAGATGGCCCGGACAACCCTCGAGACGCTGCTTGAGGATGCCGATCTCTGTTTCGTCACCGCGGGCATGGGCGGCGGGACCGGTACCGGCGCAGCACCCGTGGTCGCACAGATCGCCAAGGAACAGGGCGCGATCGTCGTCGGGATGGTCAGCTATCCCTTCCAGGTGGAGAAAGCACGCCTTCTTCGTGCGGAGGAAGGCCTTGAGGCGCTTGCCAACGCGGCAGACTCGGTCATTGTTCTCGACAACAACCGCCTGATGAGCTTCGTGCCGAACCTTCCCCTCGGGCAGGCGTTCTCGGTCATGGACCAGCTTATCGCCGAGACGGTCAAGGGAATCTCCGAAACGATCACCGAGCCCTCGCTCATCAACATCGACTATGCCGATGTCAGGGCGATCATGAGCAAGGGCGGCGTCGCCGTCATGCTCGTCGGGGAGTCCAAGCAGCAGAACAAGGCGGAAAGCGTCGTCCACGAATGCTTAAACCACCCCCTGCTCGATATCGATTACCGCGGTGCGACCGGCAGCCTGATCCACATCACGGGCGGCAGCGACCTGACCCTGCAGGACGCGGAGGAGATCGCGAGCTCGCTTACCTACGAACTCGATGCGCATGCCGACGTGATCTGGGGCGCACGGGTCAACAACGACTACGAGGGCAAAGTCCGTGTCATGGCGATCATGACCGGCGTCAAGAGCGCCCAGATCCTCGGCCAGCGGCATGGCGCCTCGGAGCCTGTTGCCAGCCGGTTCAACCCCCGTACGGCATCCCAGCCCCGCCGGGCAACGGCCGATTCCAACAGCGGCGGCCTGATCGACTTCATCAGGTAATCCCCGTCCCTCATACTTTTTTATCTTCTATGACGGGGCGAGCACCCCCCGCATCATACCAGGCAAACCCGTCCCCCGGGAGATCCCCGGGACTGTTTATTTCTTATGCTGCCTGAAGCGGTGATGTTTTTTAAAATACGAAACCCTTAAGTGGATACACCTCATTTGAATAATAGATATCACTGTATTGTCCCCGCGGCACACAGATGAGGGCGGATTCATCGCGCATGAATCCGCAGGTTGGGAGTTGAACATCGCGAACAGCCGGATG
>JAAEEQ010000078.1 GCA_013415665.1 Methanomicrobiales archaeon | reverse complement strand
GGCAGGAGATCGAGTTCGAGGTCATGCGGGATGCGTCCGACACCTGCATCATCATCTGCGGCATGGAGAATGTCGACCCGATGGGCATCCACACGGGCGAAAGCGTTGTCGTCGCACCAATCCTCACGCTCCGCGACGACGAGTTCCAGAAACTGAGAAGCGCTGCCATCAAGATCATCCGCGCCCTTGATGTGCAGGGCGGCTGCAACATCCAGTTTGCGTGGAAGGAAGGCGATTATCGGGTTATCGAGGTTAATCCCCGGGTTTCCCGGTCATCGGCCCTTGCTTCGAAGGCAACCGGCTACCCGATTGCGCGGGTGGCTGCAAAGATCGCCATCGGGCTGAGGCTTGATGAAATCATGAACACCGTCACGGGGTGCACGCCGGCATCGTTCGAGCCCGCCATTGATTATGTCGTCGTCAAGGTGCCCCGGTGGCCGTTCGACAAGTTCAAGGGTGCGGACCGGACCCTGACAACGGCGATGAAAAGCACCGGCGAGGTCATGGCGATCGGGCGGACCATCGAGGAGGCCTTCTTAAAAGCGCTCCATTCCCTCGATACCGACATTTTCACCCACAGCAATCCGAGCGAAATCCGCATGATCCTGACCAGCCCGACGGACGAGCGCTTCGGGTGCCTGTTCGATGCCTTCCGGCAGGGTTTTTCCGTTGCCGAAGTGGCAGAACTGACAAAAATCCTGCCTTTCTTCCTTGAAAAGATCCAGAATATCGTACGGCTTGAGGCGCGCATCGCCGGCGGGATCACCCCCGATCTTCTCCGGCTGGCGAAAGAAACGGGATTTTCGAACGAACAGATTGCAGCGTTGTCAGGGCTGCCGGTCACCGGCATCGCCGCGCAGATCGGGGCGCCGACCTACAAGATGGTCGATACCTGTGCCGCAGAGTTTCCGGCGTCGACCCCGTATTTCTATTCGACATGGGAAACGGACTGCGAGATCGTGCGGAGCGGGCGGCAGAAGGTGCTGATCCTCGGATCCGGCCCGATCCGGATCGGGCAGGGGATCGAGTTCGACTACTGTACGGTGCATGCGGTTGCGGCACTGCGCGAACTCGGTGTTGAGGTGCATATCGTGAACAACAACCCGGAAACGGTATCCACCGATTTCGACACATCCGACCGCCTCTTCTTCGAGCCGATGCAGCTTGAGGACATCATCAATATCCTCAATAAAGACGATTATTTCGGCGTCATGGTCCAGTTCGGCGGACAGAACTCCGTCAACCTCGCCATGCCCATCGACGAGGAGATCCGGCGCCTCGGCCTTGCCACGAGCGTGCTCGGCACCACGCCGCAGGCGATGGACATGGCCGAAGACCGCGACCGTTTCAGCCAGCTCCTTGCCGCTCTCGAGATCCCCACGCCCCCCAATTCGTCGGCGTATTCCGAGACCGAGGCACGCAGCAAGGCAGCCCGTATCGGGTATCCTGTGCTGGTACGCCCGTCGTATGTTCTCGGGGGGCGCGCCATGGAAATCGTCCATGACGAGGTCGAACTCGACACCTACATGAAAGAAGCTGTGCGGGTCTCGAAGAAGCATCCCGTCCTCATCGACTCGTTCCTCCAGTCCGCCGTCGAGATCGATGTCGACGCCGTCTCTGACGGCGACGAGGTGCTCATCGGCGGGATCATGGAGCACATCGAAGAGGCCGGGGTGCATTCCGGAGATTCGGCGTGTGTCATTCCCCCGCAGTCGCTCTCGGAATCGGTGGTGCGAAGGGTTCGCGACTACACCCGGCAGATTGCACTCGGGCTTGGCGTGGTCGGCCTGATCAACATCCAGTACGCGGTGAAGGACGATATCGTCTATGTGCTCGAAGCAAATCCCCGTGCAAGCAGGACGGTGCCGTTCGTTGCCAAGGCCACGGGCATTCCGCTCGCAAAACTGGCAGCAAAGGTCATGATGGGCAAAAAAATCGCTGAAATGGGACTTTCCGAACCCGCTATTTCGCATGTTGCCGTCAAGGAAGTGCTCCTGCCCTTCAACAAGCTGCCGGGTGTCGACACCGTGCTGGGCCCGGAGATGAAGAGCACGGGCGAGGTCATGGGCATCGACTACGATTTCGGTCGTGCCTATTATAAGGCCTCTATCGCCGCCGACAACCGCCTTCCAACCGAAGGAAATGTATTCATCTCCGTCACCAGCGACCAGAAGGAAGGCCTTCTCGATGTCGCCCGCGGGCTGGTGGAAAGCGGGCTCGTGCTCTACGGGACCGGCGGCACCGTCGATACTCTCGCGGAGAACGGCATTACCGCTCACCTCGTAAGGAAGGTCCAGGAAGGATCGCCGCATGTCATCGACATGATCCGCCGCGGCGAGGTGCAGCTGATCATCAACACGCCGGCGGACAAGCGGTCACGACAGGACCATTACCAGATCATGCGTGCCGCCGTGGACTACAGTATCCCGTATATCACCACCATGCAGGCGGCACGGGCCGCGGCCATGGCGATTCGCGAGATCGGAAAGAAAGACATCACCATCGAACCCCTGAGCCATTACATCGGGTGAAGCCTAAGGCGGCGTATGAACGAACGTGAGGGTACAATTCCCTGGTGAACCGGATGCAGATACGCCTTGAGGAACTCATCGGTTCGCTTCTTTTTTCATGCATCCTTGTCTGGCTTCTCTGGACCTGCTGGCCGTACCTTTCGTGAGAGCCGGTGAGGCAGGCAGGGCACACATCTTATATACCAAAAAACGCAATGTTGGGTCATGGGCGACGGGGATGCGGAAGCTGCGTGGAAAGAAGCGCATGAACAGGATGTGCTGTTGCAGAAGGAAGCGGACGGCCTGTCGGAAGATCTGCTCTTCCGCCGCGACAGCTGCCTTCAACGGCTGTTGAAAAAACCCTTCACCGATATCGACCTGCGAAGGATCGCCTCCATTATCGGTGCATAACCCTCAGATACACGCTGGATGCCGCACAAATCCGAGCCCCGGCCATGAATCGAGCCTGCAACGCAGGAAAAAAATGAGGTTATGCCGTGCCGATCCAGGCTGCAACCGTTTCGGGATGGGCATCGATCCATTCCCGTGCTGCATCTTCCTCGGAAGCACCGTTTTCAATTGCCAGCATCACCGATTCCATATCGGCGGCGGTCCACGAAAACCGCGTCAGGATATCATACACGCCGGGCTTATCCGATTCCAGGCCTTTCCGGGCGAGTGTTCCGATAAATTCCTCGCCGCCGTAGATGCCCTTCGGATCATCGAGATATTTCAGGTCGAACCGGGCAAACATCCAGTGCGGCGTCCATCCGGTGACCACAATCCAGGACTCCTCATCCACGGCTTTTGAGAGTTCCGCAGACATACCCGCGCTCGAACTTGCGACAAGCTCGAAATTGAGGCCATACTCGTCAATTGCCTCTTCGGTGTTTGCCATAATGCCGGCACCCGGCTCGATGCCGGTGATTTTGCCATCGAAGTTCTCAGCAACCGTATTGAGTTCGTCTATAGAATCGATTGACACGTACGTCGGCACCACCAGCCCGATCTTTGCCCCCTCGAGATTTTTCCTTACGAGGACAAGGTCATCGCCGTACTGCTCCCAGTAATTCGCCTGGGTCCCCGGCAGCCATGCCGATACGGTACAGTCGACCGCGCCGTCGGCGACGGCCTGGTAGAGCGGCCCTGCATCGACCGCACTGAGTTCAACGGTATACCCTGCCTTTTCAAAGACCTGCCCGAGCACGTTGGTGCTCGCAATCTCTGAATCCCAGAGCACGTATCCGATGGTTACCGTTCCTTTCGATTGTTCTACTGGTGCACTTTCCGTGCAGCCGGCAGCACAGAACAGCGCGAAAATCATAACGCCGATGAATACTGCCGGACATCCTTTCATATGTACCACAAAATCACGTCCAAACCTAAAATTTCATTCATTTTTCAAAAATGGGCTTTTTAGGCCCTTTTTACCCCTTGCTGCCACAGTCCCTTAAACGTTGCGATTCCCCGGTCAGCGCCGGACGAGGTTCTGGGTGAGGCGGTCCAGTACGATGGCGACGATGACGATGGCGAGCCCTGCCTCGAACCCTCCTCCGATGTCCACCCGCTGGATGCCTTTCAGGACGTTCAGCCCGAGACCCCCTGCGCCGATCATCGAGGCGATGACGGTCATCGACAGGGCGAGCATGATGCACTGGTTGATGCCTGCCATGATCGTCGGCAGGGCGACGGGAAGCTGCACCTTTACGAGCTTCTGCCAGGCGGTTGTCCCGAATGAGTCTGCCACTTCAATCAGTTCCCGCGGAATCTGCCTGATCCCGAGATTCGTCAGCCGTATCGCCGGGGGCATGGCAAAGATAACCGTCGCGATGATGCCGGGCACGTTGCCGAGGCCGAAAAAGATGACCGCGGGGATCAGGTAGACGAAGGACGGCATCGTCTGCATGAAATCCAGCGCCGGTTTGAGGATCGCATCGAGGGTGTTGCTGCCCGATGCGAGAATGCCGAGCGGTATGCCGATGATGAGCGCGATGACGGTGGAGGCGATAACCAGCGCGAACGTCGTCATTGCTTCAGGGCTGCAAAGAACAGGATGAGCAGTGCAGGTGGTATGACCAGCAGCACCTGCTGAAAACCGTTGACGAGCAGATCCAGCACGCCGCTGATCGCGTCGAGAAGCCATCCGAAATGGTCGTCGATGAAGTCGACCAGCATTTCGATGCCTTCACCGACCGGCAGTTTAGGAATCATCCGGATTCACCTCCATGCGGGCAAGGGCCGCAAGGACGGACCCGCGCACGATGATGCCCCGTATCTTTCCGGTGCCGTCGACTACCGCGACAGGATACCGGGCCTCCGCCATCAACGGGATGATATCCGCCACCGGGGTTTCCGGCGGCACGGTCGGGATGTCATGAATCAGGATTTCCCCGAGCGCCCGGTTCTCCTTCTTCGCGCCGAGTGCGTCGTCCGCCATGATAAGGCCCTTGAGGATTCGGCCTTTTCCGACAACGAATATGCTTGAAATGCCGTATTCCGTCATAAGGCGCAGTGCATTCCGCGGGCCCGAATCTTCGGCGATAAGTGGCTCGGGGCGTTTCATGACATCGCAGGCGGTCAGTACCTTTGCCATGTCCACATCCGCAACGAATTTTTCCACGTAGCTGTCCGCAGGATTGGTGAGAATCTCTTCTGCAGAACCGATCTGGACGATCTCGCCGTCCTTCATGAGCGCAATCCGGTCGCCGAGCTTGAGCGCTTCGTCAAGATCGTGGGAGACGAAAATAATGGTCTTTTGCAGGCGCTGCTGGAGATCGATGAGTTCGTCCTGCATGTCCCGCCGGATGAGGGGATCCAGAGCGCTGAATGCCTCATCCATCAGCAGGATGTCGGGATCGCTCGCCAGTGCCCGGGCAAGCCCTACGCGCTGCTGCATGCCGCCGGACAGCTGCCCCGGCATGCTCTGCCCGTGCCCGGAGAGCCCGACAAGGTCGAGTGCATCTTCTGCCCGTTTATGACGTTCTGACTCGGGCATTCCCTGGATCTCAAGGCCGAAAGCCACATTGTCGAGCACCGACCGGTGGGGGAGCAGGGCAAAACTCTGAAAAATCATCCCGAGCGTATGCCGCCGCATCTCCCTGAGCTCATCCGGCGCCATCGTGACGATATTTCTACTGTCTATGAGTATCTCCCCGGTTGTGGGTTCGACCAGCCGGTTGATGCACCGGAGGAGGGTCGATTTGCCGCACCCGGAGAGCCCCATCAGGACGAAAATCTCTCCGGGAAAGACTTCGAACGAGACGTTGTTCAGCCCGACATTCGCCCGGGTTTGTTCAAAGATCTGCTGTTTGCTGCATCCGCGGTGCAGAAGGGCGAGAGCCTGATCGGGTTTCTGGCCGAAAATTTTTGTAAGGCCGGTCACCTGAACTTTTGGAAATTTTGTATCTTTCCCCTCCATAAAAAACCTCTAAAAAAATCTATTGGAATTTTTAGACTCTTTAAAATTTAATTTAATGTGTAAAATAATTTATGGATGAAAAATAATTCATGAAATGGGGTTTGAAACACGAATTACGCTATTTAGTATTTCCGATTCTGTTTTAACGCATAATACGCGTAGCAGCTATCATCTTCTCGGTGCTCCCTGCGCCATACGGATCAAAACGCCTGTATCCGGCCCCTTTTTGGGGCGGAACGGATTACGCCCGTCCGGGCAGGAGTATCCTTTTATTGCATGTAAGATCCAATGAAAGGTACTGTGGCGCCGATCCCACAGTGACGCTGAAAATAACAGGAGAAAGTCAGAATGGGAAAAGGAAAAGTTGTGCTTGCTTTTTCGGGGGGCCTTGACACCTCAATCTGTGTCCCGCTCCTCAAAGAGCATTACGGATATGACGAGGTCATCACCGTCGCCGTCGATGTCGGCCAGCCCGAATCGGATATCGAAAAAGCAACCGAGAAAGGCAAACTGATTGCCGATCGCCACTACACGATCGATGTCAAGGAGCGGTTCGTCAACGAATATATCCTCCCCTCCATCAAGGCAAACGGATCCTACGAAGGCTATCCGATGGGAACGGCCCTCGCCCGCCCGCTGATTGCCGAGGAGATCGTGAAAATCGCCATCAAAGAGGGTGCGACGACCGTCGCCCACGGGTGTACCGGCAAAGGGAACGACCAGCTCCGCTTCGATTTTATTTTCCGGAGTGCAGGCATGGACATTATCGCCCCCATGCGGGAGATGAACCTGACCCGTGAGTGGGAGATCGGGTATGCCCAGGAGCATAAGATCCCGGTTTCCGTTGTTCGGGAAAAACCCTACAGCATCGACGAAAACTGCTGGAGCAGGAGTATCGAAGGCGGCGTCCTTGAAAACCCGGCATTCCATCCGCCCGACGACATCTATGCGTGGACCGTCTCGCCGAAAGATGCTCCCGATACCCCTGAGGAGGTCCGGATTGACTTCGAACAGGGCGTGCCCGTGGCACTGAACGGCGAAAAGCTCACGCCATATGCCCTTATTCAGCGTCTCAATGTTATCGCAGGAAGAAACGGGGTCGGCAGGAACGATATGATTGAGGACCGGATCCTCGGGCTGAAGGCACGCGAGATCTACGAACACCCTGCAGCGACGGTGCTCCTTGCCGCTCACCGGGATCTCGAGCACCTCGTGCTCACCCGGCAGGAACTGGCCTTCAAGCATATTGTGGATGATAAATGGTCGGAACTTGGCTACATGGGCCTCGTCCACGAACCGCTTTTTGCAGCGCTCAGCGCCTTTATCGCCACAACCCAGCAGCGGGTGACGGGAACGGTGGACGCCGTCCTCTACAAGGGAAGCGTTACGGTTGCCGGAAGAAGCTCGGTGTCGGGATTATATTCGGACGAGCTGGTCTCGTTCGACAGTACCGTGCTTGACCAGTGCCATGCGGTCGGCTTTTCCACGTATTTCGGCCTTCAGGCGCGGCTGCATAAAAACCTTAAAAAATAACTTTTTTCTGCGGTTCGTACCGCACTGCCGCGTAGGGATCGGCATTGCGTCCGTATGCCCGGTTCAGGCCCTCTGCTCTCCGGCACTTTTCGGGGTAATACGGATGCTCCTTTCCCCAATCGGTTCAATCCGGCAGAATAGAAAAAGTTAAAGCCATCCGCCGGAAAACCGATGGATCATGTGCGCTCGTTTTCTCGGCCGCCTCTTCAGGCCGTCCCCTCATATTGTCCAGAACCCGCCCGTGCCCTCAATATCGCACGGGGCTGGCATGAGGACCCCGGAATACCTTGTCAAGCCGTATTTTATCGTCGCATCCGTGGAAATGGGCAATACCACCACCAAGTGTATCCTGACCGGAACCAGCCTGGAGACCGGAAAGGCGTATGTTCTCAATAAAACCGTCAGCATGAGCCGTGATGTCAGGAAACCCAAACCCGGTGAAGACATTTTCGGCAAAACCCTCGACGGGACGGAGATTACCCGGGAGTCCGTCACCGAACTGGTGAAGGACACGCTCATCAAGTGCCACAGGGATGCAAACCTGAGCATCCAGAAAGACCTCGATTTTGTTGTCAGGAGCACGGGAGTCGTAGCAGCCATGGATTCCCCCGATCAGGTCGGCGATTTCGTTATCGCACTCGCGAACGGGTGCCTTGAAGCGGGTGTCCCGCCACGCAAGATGACGCCGCCGATGTCGAAGGAGAACCTCCCGGGAAAACTGCAGGAATTCAGTTTTGCAGACAAGGTCGTGTTCACCGGTGCCGTTGCAGGCGTCGTCCCGCCTATCGGTTCGTCGGGCGTGGAAATGGTGGCAAACGAAATGGAGGGGGAACTCGCCATGGCGGGTATCAAAGAGGGGGCAAAATGGACCCCGGTTGATTTCCGGAACCCCTGCATATCCATCGACTTCGGCACCACGCTCGACGGGAGAATTACCAGTGATGTCACTTCCGATGCCGCGAATCCGTTTGCACGGACCATCGGCAATTTCTGTGGGCTTGCAGGGGCGATCCCCGATGAGATCGTGAGGGGCACGGGCAAGGTGCAGGAACGCACGGGAACAGCGCTCGATATCTTCGGGGACAAGAGTGTCTCAGGAACCGGCCTGTTTCGGAGGAATGCGTCGGTGGTTGACGACTTCGTGGAGCGTGCCCACCGGCATATCGATATCCGCGTCGTTCCGCCGGACAGAACACGTTTCGGGAGGGTGCCGGTATGTGCCGACATCGCAGCGGAATCGGGTGTCGCGCTGATCGGCTGTGACTGCGGAACGAACGGGAGTGAAACAGACAAGCTTAATGAGATAGGTGCCGAAATTTATGAGAACTACGGGGTCGGTCTTCTCGGCGAGGTCATCGATCGGGTCTGTGCCGAAATGGCGCTGCGCCTGGTCGACGTGACCGTGTCACGGGATATGGTCCCCCCGAATTCCTCAATCGGATTTACCGGCCGTGCGGCAATATCAGGGAGAAAGCCGGATTATATCCTCGAAGGCATCACCGAACGCAAAATCTATGAAAATCCGGTGGACCATCTGGTCTTTGTCGACGACGGCCTTGCCCGGGGCGCAGCCCTGATGGGGAGATGCATGAACTCGCTGGGCAAACCCAAAGCCCCGCTCGGCGGTGTCCGGGGAGGGCCGTGCATCATGGGACGGAGAATCAAGATCGGCCGGTAAACGAGAGGTGACAGCATGGAAGAAGAAACATATGATATGATAATCCCCCCCGGAACGCCCCGCACTATCATTGCGGAAGTGATTCGGCAGTACGACGTCGAAATCGTCCAGCGGCCTCAAAGGATGTATTTCGCAAATATGTCCGGCGATTCGCGTGAATTACTTGCATTTCGCGGGAAAAAAGAGGAGATTGAAAAGGTGAACGCGTTTGTCCTGCAAAAACTGCAGGAATTCATCGAAGAGGATTAAAAGCCTCTATTTTTTTAACAGCCGGACCAGCAGGGCTTTCTGGGCGTGCAGGCGGTTTTCAGCCTGATCCCAGACGACACTTTTTCGTCCCTCGATGACACCGTCGGAGATCTCGTTGCCGCGGTGGGCGGGCAGGCAGTGCATGACGATGGCATCCGGCGATGCCTCATCGAGCAGTGCTTCGTCAACGGTGTATCCTGCAAATGCACGGATGCGTTCATCATGTTCCTGCTCATTCCCCATGGACACCCAGGTGTCGGTATAGATCACGTCGGCATCTGCCGCCGCACCCTCCGGCGTCGGGCAGATGGCAACACGGCTCCCCGCCGCCTTCGCTCTCGAAAGCACCGATCCGGGCGGAGCATAGTTATCCGGCGTGGCAACCCGCACGGAAAAGCCGGTGCGTGCGGAGGAGAGGATGAGGGAATTACAGACATTATTGCCGTCCCCTACCCATGCAACCGTCAGGTCGGATACATCGCCGAAATATTCCTGCATGGTCAGAATATCGGCAAGGATCTGGCAGGGGTGCTCGATATCCGAAAGGCCGTTGATGACCGGAACGGTGGCATGACGGGCGAGCTCCTCGATAGTCTGGTGGCGGTATGCCCTGATCATGATCCCCGAGAGGTAGCGGGAAAGCACTCTCGCCGTATCCCGCATCTCTTCGCCCCGTCCCAGCTGGAGGTCGCTTGGATTGAGGAAGAGCGCATGCCCGCCCAGTTCGAACATCCCGACCTCAAACGAAATCCGGGTACGGGTCGACGCTTTTTCAAAGATCATCCCGAGCGTTTTATGCTCGAGAAAGGGATGCGCATCGCCCTGCTTCCGCATTTTTTTCAGGTCCTCCGCGTCGCCGATGATCGCGGCAAGTTCCTGCGCCGTAAGATCCAGGATGGAAAGAATGTCGCGTTTCATCGCAGGCTCCTCATATGGGCGCACCGGCGGTCGAGGACGGCCTGCGTACCGATATCGCTCCGGTGCCGGATATTGCCGCTGATTGCCGTTGCTGCACGTTCAGTGATCTGCTCCGCTTCGGCAAGCGTATCGCCGAGCCCGACGAGGGCCAGCGACCGGGACGTCTGGGTGTAGAGGACGCCCTGTTCCTCGACGACGTTGGCATAGTAGACGAGGGCATCTCCCGTATCGCCGATCCGGATCGGATCGCCGGCATGGGGCTTTTCCGGGTAGCCTGCCGGCACAACGTATTTGCAGACCGTGGCTTTGGGAGCGAACGATACCTGCCCGGGCGTCAGGGTCCCTTCGGTCATGCGGCAGACCATCCCGCTAAAATCGGACGTAAGGAGCGAGAGCACGTTCATCGCTTCCGGATCGCCGAAACGGGCATTGAACTCGATGACCTTCGGGCCTTGGGCAGTATTCATGAACTGCCCGTAGAGAATCCCGCGGTAGGGGACACCTTCGGCAGCCATTGCGGCGACGGCATCCTGCATGATACGGAACGCCTTTTCATAATCCCTCTCCGTGACAAACGGAAGACGGTGATCGGCAAGCGAGTAGGATCCCATGCCCCCGGTATTGGGGCCCTCGTCCCCCGTATACGCACGTTTGTGATCCTGCACCAGCGGCATGGGAACGATGTGCCGCCCGTCGACAAAGGCCTGCAGGGTGAACTCCTCGCCGATAAGCCGTTCTTCGAGGACGACGTCGCCCCCGATTTCACGGATATACGCAACAGCACCTGCCGTGTCCACATGTTCCCCCATGATCCTGACGCCTTTGCCGCCTGTCAGGCCGATAGGTTTGATGGCAAGATCCCGGTCGGTGTCACGAACAAAGGCAACTGCGTCATCCGCACCATGAAAAACCCGGTACTGCGGGCAGCCCGCGATGCCGTGCCGTTCCATCATGGTCCGGCAGAACGCCTTGTCCGTTTCGAGGCGTGCAGCCGCCCGCGTTGGCCCGACGCAGCCGATGCCTGCTCCTTCAAGGGCATCGACGATGCCAGCCTCAAGGGGCGCCTCGGGGCCGATGACGGCAAGATCGATCCCGTTTTCCAGGGCAAAATCCCGTATCGGCGCGACCTGCGTCTCTTTTACATTCAGCACTTTCCGGGCTATGCGGGCAATGCCCGGGTTTGATTTCGCCATGACGGCGTAAATGCCGGTATCGGTGTTGCGGGACAATGCGGTAGTGATGGCGTGCTCCCGGCCCCCACCGCCCACAACAAGAATCTTCATATCCATATATTCACTCCGGAAGTAAAAGTAATGCTGGTTATTTCAGGATGTCCGATGCACGCACCAGCGGGCAGAGCTCGACGCCCTCCCGGCGCAGCCGTTCCGTCGCCCCCTGCTCAAGCTCTTCAATGCCATATATGACGCTGCCTCCCGAGGTGGTGACATCCTCGACGAGCAGTACGCTCTTTCCTGCTACATCCCCGATGATGGCTCCCGCTTTTCCATGCTCCTTTTGCTTCTGCCTGATGATGGCAAACGGCCGGTCCGCCGCAAGTGCCGTGGCGACGGCAATGGGCACCGCTCCGACGGCAACGCCCGCAACGACATCGAAAGAAAAATGTTCTGCAATCTCACCGCCGATTGCCCTTAAGAGCCCGGGCCTGGTGGCTGCCGTCTTTATATCGATATAATAGGAGCTCTTTGCCCCGGAAGCCAGGGTAAACTCCCCGAATTCAATTGCGCCGTATTCGATAAGAAGGTGGGTAATGTCGCTTACCATGGTACATCTTTAACTCCGGCGAGATAACCGATAATATTTGCCCCCCGGTGCAGCAGCGGGGTGATGAGCAGAATCCAGAGCAGCACGAGCGGCGTTATCCGCGCCGCCACCCACGCGGGATCGACGAGGACGCACAGCACGAGTGCACCGGCAACCAGATCGTACTGGTCCGCAATGAGCCATTGTTCTCCCCGTTCTTTGCGCAGGCGGCGTTTTACGAAGCTTTTTACCAGATCGCCCAGCAACGCCCCGGCAGCGAGCAGGACGACGGAGAGTGGCGTGTGGATCGATATTCCCAAATGGCCCTCCAGCAGGAGCAGCAGGAACCCGGCGAGAATTCCTGCCGTTACGCCCCCGAAAAGGCCCCGAAACGTCTTTCCATCGCCGAATATCCTGATCCCGTCACGCCATCTGCGGCCGCAGTCCACCGGCGTCCCGCCGCCGGTCACCGCTGCAACGGGATTGGGGATATATGCGGGAATCATGATCCATGCCGCTGTGAACAACGATGAAATAATATAACCGGTATCACTAATATGAATCGCCAATAGTTGTATGCACGTGGCTGAAAGTAAAGATTAACGTTGAGCATCGCCGAATAATCACGAATCTCGCGTCACCTGTTGTGATACAATGCCGGTAAAGACGACGAAAAGCCTCTGTCCCATCTGCAAGGCAGTCATCCCCGCAGAAATCGTGGATGAAGGCGGAATGGTCTGGATCACCCGCACCTGTCCGGAACATGGTTTTTTCAAGGATCTCTACTGGTCAGATGCCCGGATGTACCACCGTTTCGATGCCTACGAGTCGATCGGGCGGGGCGTAGACAATCCCCAGGTGACCGCGGATCCCGGGGCGTGTCCGGGTGCATGCGGCCTCTGTTCCAACCACCGGTCGGGAACCCTGCTGGCAAATATCGACCTGACCAACCGCTGCAACCTGAACTGCGAGTTCTGCTTCGCCAACGCCCGTGCCTGCGGTTTTCTGTACGAACCTGACTTCGACGATATCGTCGCCATGATGCGGATGGTCCGCGAGCAGAAACCCGTTCCCCCTCCGGGCATTCAGTTCTCCGGCGGCGAACCGACCCTGCGCGAAGATCTTGCCGACCTTGTCCGGATGGCGAAGAAAGTGGGCTTTTCTCAGGTCCAGCTGGCAACCAACGGCATTGAGCTCGCGAGAAATATCGATCTCGTGCGTGACCTGAAAGATGCAGGGCTTTCCACGGTGTACCTGCATTTCGACGGGGTTTCCCGAGACACCAACCCGCTGCTTGCCGTGAACGAAAAGGCGATTGGCAACTGCAGCGCCATCGGCATGGGAATGGTGCTGGTCCCGACGATCATCAAGGGGAAAAATGACCACGAGGCCGGAGACATCATCAGGTTCGCCGCCCAGCACATCGATGTTGTCAGGGGGGTGAATTTCCAGCCCGTCGCCTTCACCGGAGCCGCACATACCGACGATGTCATGCGGGAACGGATCACCATTCCCGAGCTGGCCGAGCGGATTGAAGAGCAGACGAACGGGATTATCAAAAAGGAATATTTCTATCCGGTACCCTGTGTCACTCCCTTTTCGGATCTCGTCGAAGCGTACACGGGCAAACCCCAGATACGCTTTACCGCCCACCAGCACTGCGGGGCGGCAACCTACACGTTTGTCACCAGAAACGGGCTCACGCCCATCAACAGGATGATCGACGTCGACGAATTTTTCCGCGCTGTCAGCACGATGGCGCAGAACATCGACCGGGGCGGTTCGCTGAACAAGGCGATGACCCTGCTCGACGGTGTTAAAAGCATGCATAACTCGGTAAAAAAAGGCGAGCCCGGCGCCAGCGCCCAGTTCTGGAAGCTGCTGGGCCAGACCCTGATCAACCAGGACTTCAAGGCGCTCAAGGATTTCCACTGGAATGCCCTGTTTATCGGGACCATGCATTTCATGGATAATTTCAATTATGATCTTGCACGGGTGCAGCGCTGCTGCATTCATTACGCAACCCCGGACGGACGGCTGATTCCCTTCTGCACCTATAACAGCGGTCCGGTCTACCGAGAACAGATCTGGAAAAAGTTCTCCCGCCCCCTCCCCGACGACCTGAAAGAATAGTCAGGGGAAGGGGATCTCCATACTCGCGCCATGCCGCAGTGCGATTTTGGCGATGGCCAGATCCTGCAGGGCAAGGCCGGTCGAGTCGAAGACGGTTATCTCATCCCGCGACATTCTTTTCACCTTCCCGCAGACGGCCTCCCCGAGCGTTCCTGCGATCATGGACCGGGAATACAGGCCTGACGATATCGGGACATTGATCTCGCCCGAATGGGTCGCCTGTTCGTAATCGTCGACATAGACCCTGGCCCGGAGGAGGAGTGCGGGGTCCAGCTCCTGCTTGCCGGGAGCATCGGCCCCGATGGCATTGATGTGCATGCCCTCGCGGATCCATTCATCCCTGACCAGAGGGGTGCGGGACGGGGTGGTCGTGCAGAGCACGTCGCAATCGCAGACCTGCTCGATGGTCCCCGTCCTGCCTTCAAACCGGGGATACCGCGCAAGAAATGCCTCGGCATTCGCCGGATCGCGGGACCAGACCCGGATCTCTTCGATCGTGCAGACATTGGCAATCGCCTCCAGCTGGGCTTCCGCCTGCCGTCCGCTGCCGATCAGCCCCAGCACGATGTTGGGAACGGGTTTTAAGTATTTCGTGGCGACAGCGCCCGCCGCCCCCGTCCGCATGTCCGTTAAGCGGGTCGCATTCAACAGGGCGGCAGGGGCGCCGGTGTCGATATCGATCACCACCGTCAGCGCCATGACCGTCGGCAATCCTGCAGCACGGTTATGGGGGTGAACATTGACAATCTTGACCCCGGCGATATCCAGTGCCGGGATATAAGCGGGCATGGTCCGGAAATCACCGTCGGGGAATGTGATATAGACCTTCGGGGGCATCTGCACCTCGCCCTCGCAGTGGTTTGCAAACGCCTCCTCCACTGCCGGCACCACCTCTGCATAGGAAAGGAACGATTCGGGGTGTTCGTAATAGCGCATACACGAGTGTAGGTACCTGCCGATATAAGTGTTCAGGTCGCCGGCAGGACGAAAAACGAGTGATTCATCTAGGGATACCGCCAAACGTACCCGAAAAGAAGGCCGCTTGATGATTCGCATTATCGCAAAACCCACCGACACCCCCGGCGACAATTCAACCGGCATGGTGATGCACGAACTACAACGACGCGG
>JAAEEQ010000077.1 GCA_013415665.1 Methanomicrobiales archaeon | reverse complement strand
CTGCCCTTATTCTCGGCGGATCGTGGCAGCCATCGACGGACCACGGCCTGCAGATCCTCTCACCCGATGCCTTCCTGTGGCGGTACGCCGGTGCCAGCGCCATTGCCGTGGAAACGGGAGGAGACCACATCCATATCGCTGCCGCGGGCATGCCGTCCGGATGGGCGGCGCTCGCGGCAGATACTGCGCCGGACGCCGCAGAAATGGTGACGGCAGGCTACTGGACGGGATCGACGCCCGGAGAGGCCGCCTTCTTCACCTACGATCCGGCGGGACTGGCCGGGGAAGGAGAGGTCATCGTCGACCAGATGATGCGGTGGATCACCCAGAACGACCCGGCAGAGCCGGTACCCGCCGGCTCTGCTGCCCTGATCACCGCGGACTACGGCGTCCAGCCGTTGCTCTCCGAAAGGGAGGCCGCGATCCGGGACCGGATCGAAGCACTGGGGTACACCATCACCACCGTCCCCGCATCCCGCCGCCTTGCCACCGACTATTCGGATGCCGCACTGGTCCTGCAGGCGGAGTCGCTGGGATTTGCCCACGGCAGTTTTGTCAACAGCGTGCTTGCAGGAGGCACGCCGCTCCTTCTTGCCGGCGACGCGCCGTTCATGGCTGACGCCTACATCGATTACACGCTCGGAGCATGGGAGCCGTCCACGCAGCATACCCTCACCGTCGGGTCAGCGGAGGCCTTCCTCGCGGGCTACGATACCGGCAGCACGCTTCCGATCGAGACCACGGGAAGCCACCTCCATGTCGCTCTCGACGACGTGCCCGCCGGGTGGACCGGCATCGGGGCGGACCTTGCATCGCCGGATACCTGGGTAACGGCCGGATACTATAGTGGTGACGGGCCCGGGCGCGGGGCGTTTTTGACCGATGATCCGCGCTATTACACGGGGGAGGGAGGCGTCGTCTTCGAGCAGATCGTCCGGTACCTCACCGGCGACGGGACAACAGACCCCGTTGCCCCGGGCAGCGCCGTTCTCATCCTCGCCGATTACGCGGCAACGCCCGGCCTCTCCGACGGCGAGAGCGCGATTCGGGATCTCCTGCTCGCAAACGGCTATGCCGTTGCGGAACTGCCGGCCTCCGCCCGGATGACGACGGACTATGCCGGCGGCGCGGTGGTCGTGCAGGCGGAATCGCTCGGGTTTGAGCAGAGTGGATGGTATACCGCGATAATGGAGGGCGGAACGCCCCTCCTGCTTGCCGGCGATGCGCCCGCCATGCTCGGCGGTGCCTGGGAGCCGGCGACGGAACATGACCTGATCGTGCTCGATGGCACCGCGTTTCTCGACGGGTACGGCAGCGGCACGGCACTCACCGTCGAGGACGGCGGGACCCACCTGTACATCATCGATATCGATATCCCCGCCTTCTGGCAGCCGGTCGGCGCCTGCCACCTGGGCGATTACCAATGGGTGACCGCGGCGTTCCGCGACGATCTCGCGGCGAAAGGTGCGCTGTTTTCCTACACGCCGTGGAGCTATACCGCCGACGGGACGGAGGTCTTTAACCGGACGCTCGCGTACCTGACCGGGTCGCAGCCGGCGGCCCCGGACACGTCGATTACGGGATGCACGGTCATCGACCGGCCGGGCACCTATTATCTCGCGAACGACATCATCGGTGCCGACTGCGAGGCGGCCATCCTCATCACCGCACCGGACGTCACCTTCGACGGCAACGGCCACCTGATCAGCGGCGCATACAGCGGCGTCTCACGCGGGATTTACGCGTTCAATGCCACCATGGCGCTCTCCAATATCACGGTCAGGAACGTCACCGTGAGCGGCTGGTGGCAGGGCATCGATTTCCAGAACGTGAACGGCGGCAGGATAGAGCTGACGGACGCCAGCGGCAATGATTATATCGGCATCTTCCTGCTCGGGTCGAGTGGTATCGCCGTCGACCGCAACGTCGCGTCCGGCAACGCCGGTATCGGCATCAGCCTGCATTACGCAAGCAACGCCAACGTCCTCACGGAGAATACCGCGAGCGGCAACAACATGGGCATCGACATCTACGCTTCGGCAGGAAACACGATTGCATCCTCAAGCGTCACCGGCAACAACCGCGGCATCGATCTTGCCGGGAATGCGGCGGAAAACGTGATCTCCGGCAACACCATCACCGCAAATTCCGAGGGCATCGGCATCAGCGCTTCGAACGGCAACCTGATCTTCGACAACTACCTCGAAAATACGGTCAATGCGCTTGACGATGGCACGAATACCTGGAACACCACCCTGTCGTACGGCACCAACATCGTCGGCGGCACCTCCCTCGGCGGCAATTTCTGGAGTGATTATGCCGGAACCGACACCGACGGCGACGGCATCGGCGATACCGGTCTCCCGTGGACGGCACAGGGCGGCATTCAGTACGGCGGCGACTGGCTGCCGCTGGCCCCCGGCGGCAGTGCCATGCTGTCGGCGGACTTTTCCGCCGATGTCACGTCCGGCCCCGCACCGCTCACGGTCGTCTTTTCCGACCTCTCCACCGGCGCCCCTACGTCATGGTCGTGGGAATTTGGCGACGGGGGGTCCTCCGCGGACCAGAACCCGGTGCATGTCTATACCGTGGCCGGCACCTACACCGTCAGCCTGACCGTCGGGAATGACCTCGGCGGTGATACGGCTGTCTGGGATACGGCCGTCGCCTATGATTACATCACCGTCTCGGGATCGTCCGGCTCCGTCATAACGGTCGGCCCCGATGCCCAGCTCTATGACTTCACGTCAATCCAGGATGGCGTCGATGCAGCCTTGCCCGGCGATACGGTGCTCGTATACAGCGGCACATACGTGGAACCGGTGAATGACCAGACCGGCGGCCTTGTCATCGCCGGCATCGACGATGGCGGCGGCATGCCGCTCATCCAGTGGCTGGGAGGCGGAACGGCGGTCACCCTCGGGGGCGGCGGCACCGTGCTGGAAGGCTTCCGGATCCAGTATGCCGGCCAGGGCATCTACGTGACATCGGACGGCAACGAGATCATCGCAAATGAGATCGCCAGCATCCCCTCCGGCACCAACTACGGCATTGTCGTATCGAACGCCGACGGCACCCTCATCGCCGGCAACACCCTTGCCGACAACACCTGGTACGCCGTCTGGATCACCCAGTACAGCCTGGACAGCATGGTCGTCGGCAATACGATCGACCATAACCAGCGCGGCGTCTTCGTGTACAGCGGATCGGACAACACCACCATCATCGGCAATACGCTGACCAACAACGTCTGGGACGGCGTCTGCCTCTGGCTTTCCGGCGGCAACACCGTCACCGAGAACGTGATCTACGGCAACGGTGTCGGCGTGAAAATCTGGCCGGATTCCCCGGAAAACCGTATCTACTTAAACACCATCTATGGCAACACCAACAATGCCCTCTCGGAATCCGCGGCATACTGGGTATCGGCAACGGTGATCCCCTACGAATACGGGGGAGTTGCCCGTTTGAGCGTGATGGGCAACTACTGGGGCGATTATTCCGGCGTCGATACGGACCACGTCGGCATCGGCGACACCCCCTATGAAATTCTTGACGGCATGCCCACGCCCGCGATAACCGGCTACGACACCGCTCCGCTGGTGCAGCCGTGGGATCTCTACTTCACGCAGGGGCCGTCCGGAGAGCCCCCCGTCGCCACCTTCACGGCATATCCGATCAACGGCACCGCGCCGCTCGATGTGCAGTTTACCGACGACTCCACCGGGACTCCCACCGCATGGCTCTGGGACTTCGGGGACGGCGCGACCGCCACCCTGCAGCACCCGCTGCACATATACGCTGCCCCCGGCATCTACACGGTGGCCCTGACGGTCTCGAATGCGGACGGGAGCGACACGATCGAGGCCCCCGGGATGATCACGGTCAATGAACCGGCAGCGCCGCCGGTGGCCGACTTCACCTTCGCCCCGTCGTCCGGCGGGGCGCCCCTCACGGTGCATTTCGCCGACAATTCAACCGGCTCGCCCGCCGCGTGGCTCTGGGAGTTCGGCGACGGTACGACGGACACCGGCTCCGCCCCGGTGCATACCTATGACGCTTCCGGGTGGTACTCCCCGCGCCTGACCGTCTCGGGCCCCTCGGGCACGGGCACGAAGACGGCGACGGATGCCCTCCGGGTGTACGCGGCGCTCTGGACGGTCGGATTCGACCTGCCGGGCGTTACCGTCTCGGGATCGGGGCCGGGGCAGTTCCTGACCTTCGATACGGCAACGGCACAGACCGCCTGGAACGTTGATGGCAACGACCTCACCGTGCACGGCATGCCGGGCGGCCTTGCCGGCATCACCTACCACCTCTCCCCGCTCCAGATGCAGGGGACGGTCATCTCCGGCCCTATCGCCTCCGCCGACGTCGCCTCGCAGGGGCTCATGGCACAGCTCCCCGGCCTCGGGTTCGTCTTCCCCTCGGTCAACATCACCCTCGCCTTCATCCCCGCAGGGGGAAGCCTTGAGGTCGGCATCATCGAAGGCGCGGGAACGAGTCTTTGCGGCGATTTCGCGCTCGCAGCCTCCGGTTCGGGCATGACGCTCGGCGAAGTCGCCTACTGCATGGACGTAACGCCCGTCGGGATGGGCGGGGCGATCACCGGCGCCTCGGTGACGATGCCCGCCCCGGCGTCCTTCGTCGACAGCTACGGGGCCGGGAACATGAAAATATTCCGCGACCACGGCGGCTCGGTCTCAATGCTCGACACCACCGTCAGCGGTGCCTACCCGGCCGTAACGTTCTTCGAGGGGATCTCGCCCGGCGGGTTCTCGATCTTCGGGCTCTCCGGGGTTATCCCGTCCTCTCCGGCGGAGATCAGGGACAATCCCGACAAGTCGGGACCGGATGACTCCGGGCCGGGGGATGAAGGGGAGCCTGAAGAGGAAGAGCCAGGACCGGCACCCGAAGAGCCCGGGGTGCCGCCTGAGGAGCCGGCTCCGCCCGGGGAGGAAGTTCCCCCCGAGGTAGGGGAGCCGCTCGAGCCGCTGGTCCTCCCGCCGCCCGTGACGGGGACCGATAACTGGCTGGACCAGTTCGTTGCATCGATCAGCACCACCACCGGGCCGTTAGTGACGGCGCTTTCGGAAAATCCGGCCGTATCGTCGCTCAGCACCATGATGCAGGACGGCGGCGTCCGGGCTGCAGGGCTTGACGGGGGCGACGGCGGCAGCACAGTCCCCGCAGGCTCGGTCCTCCCGGCAGCCGCCCTCCCGATCGCCGCGGTCACCACCGGCATCGGCGCCAGCGTGGCAGTGGTCGCCCTCGGTTTCGTCGCACAGCGTGCGGGAACAAGCGTCGTCTCGTCGTTCCTCGGCAGCCTCTTTGCCGAGCTCGAAAAAATTGCCGCCTTTGCACGTGACTTCCTCGGCGAGCACGTCCTTGAGTTCATCAGCGAGCGGGAGGTCTCGGCGCTTACCGGGACTGCGGCAGAGGTGCCGGGTGTCGTGGGGCTCTTTTCACGGCGGGAGATGGCGATCCTCGGCTTCGGCGCCGTGCTCTATGGCGCCGCCTTCTATCTCGCGGACCGTGCGGCGCTCATGCCGGTGCTCATCGGGTCGTACATCCTGGTGACCGGCGTTGCCATCGCCGTTCACGAGGTTGCCCACCACCTCGTCTCCCTCCGCTACAATGTCTCCTCGCGGGTCAGGATCTATTACACCGGCATGGTGGTCAGTTTCCTGACCGCCTGGCTCTTCGGCAACGTCTTTGCCCAGCCATTGATGACGCATATCACCAATACCGACCATCTTGGAAAGCGGGAGCAGGGCATCATCATGCTTGCCGGCCCCGCTGTCAGCGTCGCGCTTGCACTCATCTTCCTGCTGCTCATCCCGCTGGGCGGCATCTGGGTGCTCGCGGGCACGGTCGGGTTCTCCGTAAACCTGCTCGAAGCAGTCTATTCGCTGGTTCCCTGCCAGCCGATGGATGGAAAGGCTGTCTGCGGCTGGAACCGCTTCGTCTGGGTGCTGCTCTTCATCCCGGCAATCAGCATCTACCTGATGCTTTACATCCTCTGACCCTTTTTTAAAAAAAATGAACATCAGGATTTCATGTGGACATCGACCTGCGTGAAGGGTATCTCGATGCCTTCCTCGATGAACCGGCGGTTGACCTCGCGGTTGATGTGGCTCCGCAGATAGATCTCCTTCTTGCAGTCGTTGGTCCAGACTTTCATCTTGAAATTCAGGCTGGACTCACCGAATTCCCAGAAGAGCACGATAGGGGCGGGATCCTCGAGGATATAATCGATCTCGCGTGCGGCCTTGTTGACCACGCTCTTAAGGACGCTCATGACCTTTTCGACATCGCTGCCATAGGCAACGGGGAAGTCGAGGACGACGAGCATCTTGATGTCCGGCATCGCGTAATTCACGATGATGCTGTTGGTAATCGTCGAATTCGGAATCGTGACGAGCTGGTAATCGACCGTCATCAGCCGGGTGCTCCTAAACCCGATATGCACCACATCGCCGAAATACTCGCCGATGCGGACACGGTCATGCACTTTCAACGGCTGGTCCGTCAGGATAATCGTGCCCGCAAAGATATTGGCGAGGATCTCCTGGGCCGCGAGTGCAACCGCGAGGCCGGCGATCCCCGCGCCGGCAATCAGCGGCGTAATGTCCAGTTCGAGGGTTGCAAGAATAAAGAGGAGCCCGAGAAACCAGACGATGTAGCGGATCGAATATTCGAAAATGGTCAGGATCTGGTCGTCGACATCCGTCTGGGTACGCGCCGCGATGACCTGCCCGTACGCGGCAACAAGCTGCTGGAGGAAGGCGGAGAGGAACCAGGTTACAAAGAAGATGAACCCGGATGTCACCGCTTTTTCGCCGATGATCCATGCATACGCGGGGGGGACCACGAAGTAATGCGTGAGGGCAAAGTACGCGGATGCGACCAGTATGAGCGCCGTCAACGGCAACCTGAACGAAAATACAAGAATATCGTCCAGTTTTGAACTGGTTTGATCCGCACGCCGCATCAGCATGGAGCAGATCGCATACGTCACTACGGCACCGATGATGCCGAGCAGGATAATGCCGATTCCCATGACCGCCGATTCGAAATCCATACCGGAGAGTGTGCGGAATCCGGGTATAAATGTGAGCTTTTACATTGGATTATCCTTAACGATAAATCATTGAGATATTCTTTTATGATAATCACTAAGGAAAATTAATAAATACTTATTACGTAAACGTGTGATCGATACAGTCCCATGCACGATACCGCCGGCACGCTACAGCCCGGCATACCCTGCCGGTTCCCGGTGCGGAACCGGTACGCCGCCACCGTCATCCTCTGCCTCATGGTCCTTGCCGGAGCTGCGGCACCCGTCGGCGGGGCGCAGGCGATGGGGGGGGCTGACGCGGAGCAGGCGTTCCGGGCATGGATCGTGGC
>JAAEEQ010000076.1 GCA_013415665.1 Methanomicrobiales archaeon | reverse complement strand
CAACGATGCGCAGCGTCGCTTCCCCGACGGTCACCCGGCTCCCCACCTTGAGATCGAAGTTGTCTGTCAGGACCCTGCCCGCCATCGCCCCACCGGTGCCCCGGAGGTAGATGCCGTCGGTGACATCGAGCAGCAGGGGGATGTCGTCGGTTTTCATGCCATAGATCGTCGCAACGCCACGCTCTCCGCCGACCTCGATCCGGTCGACGCCGAGATGCAGGGGAATGACATCGTTCCCTCCGACGGCCCGGGTGATCTGCTGGAGCTGGCGTTCGGTGATGACAGCGTCCGACTGCCCGCTGCCCGGGCCGGTGCCCATGCCCGCGTGCGGGTAGACGACGACGGTGTCGCCCACGTCGGAGAGCGATTCGGAGACCGAAAGCACCAGGCTGTTGCCCAGGATGCCCATCGATGCAATCGCCACCACCCCGATGACGATGCCGATGACCGCCAGCAACGACCGGAGCCAGTGGAGGCGGATGCTCCGCTTCGCGAATTCGAAAAAAATCATGCTATCTTTCCATCGACGATGGTAATCGTGCGGCGGGCATATTCGGCGATGCGGGGATCATGGGTCACCATGATGATCGTCGTGCCCTGGTCATTCACCTCTGCGAGCAGGTCCATGATCACCTTGCCCGTCTTTGTATCAAGGTTCCCGGTGGGTTCGTCGCAGAGGACGATGGCCGGATCGTTGATGAGGGCACGGGCGATGGCGACCCGCTGCTGCTGGCCGCCGGAGAGTTCGCTCGGTTTGTGGGTGAAGAGGAGATCCTCGAGTCCGACACGGCGAAGGAGTTCGTCGCATTTCCCCCAGGTATCACGGGTGCGATGTTTCAATACCAGCGGATATTCGACGTTTTCGCGTACGGTCAGGAGCGGAATGAGATTGAACTGCTGGAAGATGAAGCCGATGGTGTCCCGCCTCAGATCGGTGAGTTCGTCGTCGTCCATCTCGCGGATGCTCCTGCCCGCAATATACAGTTCGCCTTCCGTCGGCACGTCGAGGCATCCTATCAGGTTCAGGAGCGTTGACTTCCCCGATCCGGACGGGCCCATGATTGCGATGAACTCACCGGCCTTCACCTCGAGCGAGACATGATCGAGTGCCACCACGTCGCCGAAGGGGAGCGGGTAGATCTTGGAAACATCCACGAGCCTGATGACGGTGCCGGTTTCCAAACGCCTCTCTCCCGCGATTATTTCTTCTTCCATGTATAGGCAATGATGCCGCCGACGGCGAGGACGAGGACGGCGGCAAGGGCGATCATGCCGATCGGCAGCTCATCGCCGGACGCATCCGCCGCACCGGCGGATCCGAGTTTCACGGCCGTCGTGCTGGAGAAGAGGTTACCGTCGACATCCTTGTACTGGACCACGATCGGAGCGGAATCCTGGTCCGCCTGGAATGTCACTTCAAAGCTCGAAAAGTCGTCGGGATCGAGGGCGCCGACGACGTAGACCCGGAACGGATCGACCGGCACTGCCGGGCTGTCGGCAAAGATCACGACCGAATATGCCGTCTCAAGGCCGGCATTCGTGACATCGCCCGTCACCCGGTAGTACCCGCCCTCGCTTGCCGCCTCGATGTTGTTTAAGAGCGGTTCGGCCTGTTTTTTGCCCGACATGAGCTCGATCGGCACCACGACCTCGCTCGTATGCTGGTTCAGCCCGTTTCTATAGCTGACCGTAAAGACCAGATCGGTCGACTGCGTCGGTGTCACATCGAAACTCACCGTCGCCGACCCGTCTGCAGCGAGGTTCCCGACGAAGTAGCCGGTCTGAACTGCCGTCACGCCGGTGCCCGTCGGCGTGATGGATATCCCGTTCAGTTCGTTCTGCCGGGGATTGCCCACTTTCAGCGTGACGGTTGCCTTGGCATCCTGCTGGAACGAATCCGGCCTGGAGAGGACGGAGACCTGCAGGGGAGTGCTGTCGACCTTGACGGGTATCCGGTACCGGAGCGATCCGGCGTTCCTGAAATCGAGGTAGAATTTCGGATAGTAAATTCCGTCCCCCACGTCGGCGCGGATTGAGAAGGTAAACGTCATCGAATTTCCGGCACCGAGATTTCCGACGGATGCATAGCTGTTCTCGTTCAGCACGCTCAGATCCGAGTCAATCAGCACCGCCCGCGAGATGGCGACCGCCGTCGAACCGTTATTCGTGACAACTACGGTAACCGTCGCTGTGTCGCCCCGCATCAGCACGCCGGGATCCATGACAACCGTCGTGACCGCTACCTGCGCCGCACTGTCCTGCGCTGCGGCGATGCCTGCGCAGCAGCAGAGGAGGAGGAGAATACATGCGATACGCTTCATTTACATGCCCCAGAAGGTTACAACCGTATAGATGATGTACAGCGCGACGGGAATCCCGACGGTGATGGCGGCATTCCGCCGTGAAAGGCGATGCGCCTCCTGCATCCCGAAAATCCAGAGGCTTGCGCTCCAGAGAATGAAGAGGAGCGAGATGAGGGTGGCCATCTGCAGCATGGGCGACTGCATGATCGCTTCCATCTCTTCTGCGATGAGCATGGGATCGGTGATGGGAGAGAGCCGGAGCGAGGTGAAATAGACGTAGAATATGCCCGTCGAGATGATGCCGCTGGCGATCTGCGGGATCATGCCGTAGGCGACGAATTCAAAGGTCCTCTTTATCGATCCCGTGCCCGAAAAAACCCGTGACAGCAGGAAGAACAGGACGGAGGGGATTGCCCACCAGAGGATGAAGACCGAGATGATTGCCGCAACAAACCCGATACCCGCAATCAATCCCCCCATGGACGCCGCTTCCGGAGGAAGCATCTGTACCGTGACACTGGACACGATGGCAGCACCGATTCCGCTGACAATACCCATTGCAAGGAGAATAAGCGCAGGGACTTTCAGGCTCTCCTCGCGGGTCATTTTTTCCGCGAAAAACGACTGCGGATCCAAAATAAGGTCTATCAATGCATTTTTACCCATGGCAACTCTCATACTCAGTCGCCACAGTGCCTTATTAATTTTGCCACACCGGAGGCTTTAAATCGTTTATTGCCCGTTTCCGAAAAAAACAGTTATCAATTTTCTGGTTCCGGGACCGGGGGAGGGATAAACCGGGATATCAGATCCGCCAGCTCGTCCCGCACCGTCCGGAAACCCTGCAGGACGGCATCATCGCTGCCGGCATACCGGAGCGGATCCCGGACCTGCCACCGCAGCGTGAGCCGTGCCGGGGGGAGCAGGTCGCTGCCTTCCTGCAGATCGGCAAGGATGACCAGGATATCGACCGCCCTATCCGAAACGGCAGAGAGGGGTTTAGGGTACTGGTGCCGGGCATCGATGCCCCTCTCGG
This sequence comes from Methanomicrobiales archaeon, assembly GCA_013415665.1. Lineage (GTDB taxonomy): Archaea > Halobacteriota > Methanomicrobia > Methanomicrobiales > Methanomicrobiaceae > LKUD01. Next base: position 4,102 of record JAAEEQ010000076.1, on the reverse strand, counting down.
AAAGGACGGCAAGGGTATGGGGGCTGACGGATCGCGACGGATTGACCCCGGCACTGCATGCCTCGTAGCAGCCGGGGCGCAGGAAGGAGAGCAGCCCTTCCGCAAGCTGGGAGCGGCCCGCGTTGCGGCTGCAGACAAACAGTACGCGGGGCTTTAAAGGCGGATCGCGGATCGCCGGAGGGAGCATCAGTCGCTCACCTGCCCGGTGAAGGGATCGACATGCACGACGACGTCATCCATTCCCTCGATCTCTGCAAGAATCCGGTCCCTGACGTGATCGGCAATGGCATGGCCTTCCTCGACACTGATCGCCGGGTCGACAAAGACATGCAGATCGGCGAAAAGCTCCCCGGGCTTGCCCCGGCACCTGAATTTATGGTAGCCGTGCACGCCGTGAATGCTCCTGACGATGCGCCGGATATCGTCCTCGCAGTCGACCATTGCGGCGTCGGTGAGCACATCGCCGGCAGCCCGGAGTATGCGGATCCCCATGCGGGCGATAATCAGGGCGATTCCACAGGCGATAAGGGGATCGGCAACGGGATAGCCGACCATCACGAAACCGAATCCTGCCAGCACCGAGAGCGAGACGTAGACATCGCTCTTCGTGTGCTCCGAATCTGCGATAAGAATCTGGCTTTGCAGCTGTTCACCCATGCGGCGCTCGATGACTGCAACGATGATATTGACCACGATGGTGCCGGCCATGACCCCGATGGTGAGGGAGGAGATGGAGGGGATTTCGCCCTTCTGCAGGCGGGAAATGCCTTCGAAAAGGAGCCCGACGGCGGTAAGCATCAACAGCCCCCCGATGATGAGGGTGCCGAGTGATTCGAACTTGCCGTGCCCGTAGGGGTGCCTGCCGTCAGGGGGCCTTTTTGCAATTTCCGTCGATATGAGCCCGATAATATTCGACGCCGAATCAAACGCCGAGTGGAAGGAATCCGCAACCATCGACACCGAGGCCGCAAGGATGCCGAATACCGCCTTGGCCGCGGCGACAGCCAGGTTCAGCACAAGAATAACTATCAGGACCCGCTGTACGCGGTTATACTCCATGGACAGGTACCCGTTCGCACCGTGCCGTAATAAGGCTTCGGAGTGCCCTAAACACCGTAATGCTTATGAAGGAACTGCCGTATCTTTTCAGATTCGAGCCACCCGATATCCAGCCGCTTGATGATGGCATCGATCTCCTTCGCCTGAACGAAGATCTTCTCCGCCATCGGCCCCCCTTCAAGGTCGGCAAGCCCCACGATCGTCTGGAGGGGGTTTCTGATGTGATCGTTGAGGATGGCGAATTGCTCGAGATTCTTTTCGATCTGCTCGAATGCCTGCCGCTTTAAAATCTCGATCTTGCGCTGGGCGGTAATGTCGCGGACGACCGTGACGACCCGTACGACCTCATCTTCCTCAAACACGGGAATTTTTCGCGTCTCTGAGATGGACTCGATCTCTCCGGTGCGGATCGTCTCCTCCGAAACGATCATCACGCCCTCTCGGAAAACCCGGCGGTATTCTTCGAGCACCGATGTGGAAAGCACCGGCAGGGCCTTGAAAAGATGGTTCCCGATGATATCCGTCGTAAACCCGAATGAACGGAACCAGTCGCAGAATGCGTTGTTCACCAGCAGGATCCGGAACGTGCGGTCGATGACGTGCACCGGATCCGCCATGGAGTCAATGGTGCTCCGGTAGCGGAGCTCTGACTCTTTCAGGGCGTTTTCAGCCATTTTCCGGTCGGTGATGTCACGGACGACCGCGGTGAGGGTCTGTTCGCCCGAGATATCCATCCGGCTCAGGCTGATCTCCGCATCGAAGAGCGTGCCATCACCCTTCCGGTGGCGCCATTCGAAAAGCTGCGGCCGTCCCGCGAGGGCCGCCCTGATATACCGCCGGCCGCAGTCGTCGGACACCTCCCCGCCGGGCTGCAGGGGAGGGCCGAGCGTGAACGGTTTCTTCCCGAGCAGTCCCTCCCGTCCCATCCCGAACAGTTCTTCGCTCCGGTGGTTGCAGTCGATGATGCGGTAGTCCCTGACCACCAGAAACCCGTCGCGTGCCGATTCGAAGAGCGTCCGGTACCGGACTTCACTCTGCCGAAGCAGGGAGAGCGCCTGCTTCTGCTCGGTGATGTCGTTGCCCACACAGAGCAGGCCCTGAAGGGTGCCGTCCTTGCCCCGGATCACCCGGTTCCGCCACGAGATCCAGACACGCCTGCCGTCCCGGGTGATATTTTCATTCTCCGTCTCGAGATAGCGTTCATGGTGTTCGAAGATGTCGGAGAGGGAATCATGGAGATTGTGGCCCTCCGAATCGAATTCCGGGACGATGGTCGTGAAAACGGACCTGCCGAGAATCTCCTCTCCCGAATATCCGAAAAACTGCTGGGCAAATTCATTAAAAAAGGTAATATTTGCATTTTTATCGATTTTTATGATGATAGAGTTGGCGTTGTTCACCAGCTCGCGGTACTGCTCCTGGCTCCGGGCAAGGGCATCCTCGGAATGCCACCGCTGCAGGGCAACCGATGCCTGGCTGATCAGCGCCTCTGCAACCCGGATTTCGATCGCACTGGCAGGACGCGGGCTGAACACCAGTGCAGCGCCGTAGAGGGTGCCCTTCCAGGCAAACCCCGCACAATACCCGCTTTTAACTCCTATTTCCTCTTCAATCCTCTCTGCGAACGGGCGTGGGACGGTAACACCGCAGAGGTCTTCCATGCCCCCGATGGCATGGAGCCTGCCCTCCTGCAGGCGGAACCGGACGTCCTCGCAGAGGGGAAGGCACCAGCCGGGGCGGGCAGGGGTGAATAGGCGGGTAATGCTCTTTTTCTGCCGGGCGGTCCCTTCGATCCACGCAACCCGCAGTGCCTGCGGTCCGGCGTCTGCCGAGAGCAGGACGACGAGGGACCCCGGGCAGAGCAGGGCAAGGGCATTGCCGATATGCCGGAAGATATCCGCAGTATCGGAGACATCGGCGATAATGGCGGCGGTCTCTGCAAATACCGCCAGATGGTGAAAGGCGTCCTCCCCGTCAGGCCGTTTCCAGGGGGAAATGCCGATGATCCGGTAATCCTGAGCCAATTCGACCCCGATTTCATGGACAGCGAAGGTTTGGCGGCTATCGGCACGCAGTGAGAGCCGCGTGTTCGTACCGGGTATGTCCGCCCCCGTTGCCCCGGTGGGGCCGGCAGGCCAGAAAAGCGTGTCAAGCACCGATGCCAGCGGCCTTCCACGGATGCGCATCCCTTTCGCGCCGGCCATCTCCCGGAACAGCCTGTTGATCCAGAGGACCGTTCCGTCGCGATCCATGATGGCAATCCCTTCATGGTGCCGGGAAAAGCGGTGTAGCAGTTCTTCAAGGCCGGCAGCCGCCATCCCGCCCGAATCATCCGCTACAGGCGGGGACATGCCGGCACTCCTTTTCCGGGGCGGACGCACGGGTACGGGACCATGAACATACATATGCCGGTAGTCGGGATAATCCTGAAGAAACGCCATCTTCATCGTCCGGGAGCGAATATCTCCTCTATCATGCCGTCAAGCTGATCCCGGATCCTCCGGTACTGCACAAACGCGGCTTTTCGGCCCTCCGATGTGCCGATGGGATCCGGGAGGGGAACCCTGAGGTATCGTCCGGCATCCGGAAGAGGGATGATGTCCTGGATGGAATCCGACAGGATAACAACCGTATCGAACCGCCGTTCCATGAAAATGTCCAGAAGTTTCGAGGTCTGGTGCGCCATGTCGATGCCGGACTCGGCCATGACCTCCACCGCCCAGGGATCCAGCCCTGCCGGATACAGCCCTGCGCTGCAGGCATCGTACCGGTCGCCGTAGCGGTCCCGCAGCATGGCTTCGGCCATCTGGGACCGGACCGCGTTGAACCTGCAGACGAAAAGGACCGATTGGCGCTGATCCGCCTGGTTGCCTACCCCCATCCCGGCACCCCCGGTGCTTTCGCGGCAGGCTGCGGAAGCAGCCGGTAGAGATCGATGCGCCACCCGGCGTAGGAGCCGTCGGGAATCAGAAAGGTGGCGAACGTGAGCCGCTGCGGCATGCCCTCCGCATCGGAAAACGACAGCGCCGCACACTGAAGGTCG
>JAAEEQ010000075.1 GCA_013415665.1 Methanomicrobiales archaeon | reverse complement strand
CACCGCGGTCGAAGATGACATCGGGAATCCCGTCCCGGCAGCACTGTGCGACGCCCCAGTCCATGGTTTTCACGCCCGGGGGCTCGGCCGTACGGTCAAAGGACCGGACCTCGAGCATCATATCGCGAAGGAGCTCCACGGCCCGCTCTGAAAACCGGATATTCGCAGCGCTCCGCACCGCAGGGTCGAACCGCATCGCCGTGAGCACGATCCGGGCGATGTGGTCGGAAGCCCCGAATGCAATCCCGCCGACCGGGTGAACGGCCGATCCGAGGCGGACGATCCTCCCCATCACCCCGGCGACGTCGCCGGGTTCGCAGGCACCGGGGAGCGCATACACGATGTTCATGCCGACTTCGGGAATGCAGGCAGGGTGCATTCCCTCCTGTATGAGGGATACGGCGTAGGAGAGCCTGCTGACGATCTCTTCGCGTTCAGTGCCGGACATATCCATCACCTCAGGTCCAGTTCTTCCTTAATCCCGGCGATGCCGGCGATGGCAAGCTCGTACAGGGTGGCAGCATCCATCAGGGGTTCGATGGCGGCGATGCGGGAGCGGTCGCATCCCGCTGCAAAGCTCTTCTCCTTGAATTTCTTCTTCACCGTTTTTGCGGATACGTCGGAAACCGTGCCGCCCTTCACGAGAGCGCAGGCAATAACGAGCCCCGAGACACTGTCCGCCGCCTGAAGCGCGATTTCAACGGGGCGCTCATAGACCGGGCCGTACCGGACATGGTTGTGGCGGCGCACGATCTGCGCGATCTCTTCGTCGACTCCTTCCTCGAGGAGTATTTTGCATCCCACGTCGCCGTGCCGCTCCATGTCTTCGCCCACTTCTTCGTAATCGATGTCGTGCAGGATGCCGATGATCTCCCACCGTTCCGCGTCCTCGCCGAGGTATGCGCCGATCTGTTTCATCACCGCCGCTGTTGCAAGGCAGTGCCTGACAAGGTTTTCCGATGCAACGTATCGCCGCAGGAGGGCGAGTGCGTCATCCCGGTTCATGTATAGCAATCTCTGCGGCGGCACGATAAAATGAATGCGTCCGCAGGAAAAGGGATAGCGATTTATGCGCGGGCGGCGTATAGGCAGTTACATGGATCAGCGGGTCATCGATAGCGCAACGTCCGGGGGAAGCCTGGTTCTCCTGCTTCTGAGTCTCACCGTCCTGCCGATGCTGCTGCAGGGCATGGAAGGGTATGCCTATCTTCTGGCAATCATCGTCTTTATCCTGGCGATGAGCGTTGCCGGATGGAAAATTACCGGTCAGTCCGCCTGAGAACCGGGTTTCGGTTTCTCCTGCTTTTTTCTGCGCTTGTAATAGGAGAGCGGGTGGGCGACGCGCTCGCAGTCGGCGTTCCTGTTGACGCACAGCCCGTATGTCCGCATGGTTGCGCATCCCGGCGGGGTATATTCCGTACCCCCCCTGCCCGCGATATGCTCGACCTGGTAAAGCGTCCTGCCCACGTCGAAGTCCGGTGCACGGGTGAATACCTCGACGATCTGGGTCGTCTCCATCCCGATGGTGTGCAGGAACGCCGTGAGCGCGAACCGTCCGGTATGCGGGAGGTTCGTGCCGGCGGTGATGGCGGCGATGAGCGCCTGCATGCAGGGGGGGAAGCTGCCTTCGTCGATCTCCCCGAATTCCTCCAGCATCTGCTGCTGGTAGGTCGCTGATATGCGGTCCATCGATTCCCGGAGTTTCATGCAGATGCCGCCGGGAACCTGCAGGGGCAGCTGGCTCCTGATGACCGTGCGGATCCGCTCGACGACCAGGACATCCAGATCCTGCCGCCCGATGTCGACACGCCCCCGTGAAACGGTGCGGTTCACCAGCCGCCACCGATCGTCGCGAAGTCCTGATACCAGCTCCACGTAGCGCGGGACCGGGATATGCTCCGTTTCCGGCTCCAGGCCGAGGCTTTCCGCCACATAGCGCCGGACGGCATCGTCTTCCTCCTCAAGAAAACGGCCGGCGCGCCCCGCCTCGTACCGGGCAAGGCGGTCCATGATCGAGCGGTCGTTGAGGCAGGAGGCGATGATCCTCGCCATCGCATAGCTTTTGATCTCTTCGTCGGGAGCGGCAATCGTATCGTTATCGGGCCTTTTTTCCGGGATCATCGCGGCGATCAGCCGTTGCGCCCCCTGTTCCCTGATCCTGGCTCCTGTCGGCAGTTCCGAACGGATAAGCGTGTCAAGCGGGATGTCCATGGTCTGGACGAATCCCTGTGCTTCCTTTAAAAATGGATATTTCGCCAGATGTTTCTTATCCAGCGTGAATGCCATCAGTCGGCCTCGATGCGCGGGGCGAGCAGGTACTCGACACGGCCGTTTCCTTCGGCGATGTCGAATGAGAATTTGACCGGGTGGTCGATGCCGAGGTGCACCTCGACCTGCTCTGCCCTGCTCATCACCCTGCCCATGTCCTTGAGGTAGTCAAGGGAAAAGAGCGAGCGCGCCTGGACGGCCTGCAGCGAGACAAGCTCGTCCTTGCCCATCTCGAGGCGGATATGATCGGTATCCCCTTCAGCCTCCATGTAAAAAATGCCGGAGGAGGGATCGATACCGAGCGCAATTTTATCCGAAATTACCGATGCGGCTTTTATCGCCGCGTTCAGCGCATTTCCTGAGAGGACGACCTTGCCGGGGAGCTCGATGGTGGGGGGATTGGGGTCCTTCCGGATCGTGTTGACATCGAGAAGCGTAATCGAGTACTGGTACCCCCGGAAATTCAGCGACAGCTTGTGCCCGCCGTCTGCGAGATCCAGCTGCAGCATGTCGCCCTTTCCCATCATGCCGATGATGTTCTTCATCTTGGCGATGTCGACCCCGAGCTCCTCGCTCGTCGCACTGAAGGAGGTGAACGCCTCGGGACGCACCTCAAGAGAGACCATCGCGACGTTCGCCGTGTCGACGGCACGTGTCTGAATGCCGGCTTCACCGATATGAAGCCTGCATTCGGTCACGAGGGCCGCAATCACATCGATGGATTCCCTGAAAATATCTGCATCAATCGCTGCCTTAAACATTGTTACCCCTTCACAAACTCTATTATAACTTATATAAGCATATTTTTTAATATATGTGGTGTTTTACCGGCGCCATATAACCGACAGAACACGGACGTGACACATGGGTTCGCAATGGAGCAGGGACCGCTACTACACAAAGGCGATGAAAGAGGGCTACCGCGCGCGTGCGGCCTTAAAACTGGTTGAAATCCAGAACCGGTTCCAGGTCATCCGCCCGACGGACTCAATCGTCGACCTGGGTGCCGCACCCGGCAGCTGGCTGCAGGTGCTGCGGGACCTGACCGAAGGCACCGTCATCGGGGTCGATCTCAATCCCATTGCACCGCTCGAGGGCACAGTGACGATAGCCGGCGATTTCACCGCACCTGCCGTGCAGGAGCGGATCCGGTCCCTTGCAGGCGAGGTGGGCGTCGTTGTCTGCGACGCCTCGCCAAAGCTCTCCGGCCAGAAGAGCTACGACCAGGCACGCGCCATCGCCCTTGCGGAAGATGCCCTCTCCTTTGCCGCCCGCCTTTTAAAACCCGGCGGAAATTTCGTTATCAAGGCGTTTCAGGGGGAGCTCTTCGAGGAGCTGCTTGCCGAAGTGAAAACACAGTTTTACTCCGTTCGCGTCTACCGCACCCGCGCATCACGCAAGGGAAGCACTGAAGTATACATCATCGCCAAAAATTTCAGAGGGACCACACATGCTCTTGAAGGATCCGTATGACCGCCCGGTCACCAACCTCCGCATCAGCCTGACCTCGCGGTGCAATCTCCGCTGCATCTACTGCCACGCAGAGGGCGAGGTCGCGCCCGAGCGGGAGATGACGACGGAAGAAATTGCCGAGATACTCCAGGCGGGCGGGCGGTTCGGGATGCGGAGCGTCAAGTTCACCGGCGGAGAGCCGATGCTCCGTTCCGATCTCCCTGAGATTATCGCAGCCGTGCCCGGGGGCATCGAATCGTCCCTGACCACCAACGGAACCCTGCTCGCGCCGGTTGCGCACGACCTCTCGGATGCCGGCCTGTCACGGGTCAACATCAGCCTCGATTCGCTCCGCCGCGACCGGTACCGGCGCATCACCGGCAGGGACATGCTCGACGATGTCCTTGCCGGCATCGATGCCTCCCTGGATGCGGGGCTGACGCCTATCAAACTGAACGTGGTCGTGCTCCGCGGGATCAACGAAGATGAGATCGAGGATTTCATGGCCTATGTCCGGAACAAGCGGGATCTCATCCTGCAGCTGATCGAACTGATGGACTTCAACAACTGCAAAGACCACGGGGACGTGAGCGAACTGGAAAAGGATCTTGCCGCACGGTCAAAGACCATCATCACCCGGCGCATGCACCACCGCAAAAAATACTGCCTTGACGGTGCCGAGGTCGAAGTGGTCCGCCCGCTCCACAACACGGAATTCTGTGCGTTCTGCAACCGTCTCAGGGTGACGTCCGACGGGAAGCTCAAACCCTGCCTGATGCGCCACGACAACCACGTCGATATCCGCGGTGCGCATGGCAAGGATCTCGAGGACAAGTTCCGTGAGGCGGTCGCCCGGCGCGCCCCGTTTTTCACCTGACGGCCATTCCCCTGTTTTTCGAGCCCGCCCCGGTTCCTCCGGATCCGCAAACGATTGTGCCAACGTGAAAACGTATATACCGCCTGCCTTCACCAGTACAACTATGAATGCGGACAACGAATACTTCAACATTCTCCGGCGTTTATACGATAAATCGCTGATTCTCGAGGATATAAGCGATTTTCACCCGGTGCTGTATTTTTACTTCCTTGATTCGCTTGCCCACCTGGACTTTACCCTCTGCCAGCTCGCGTTCACCTACCAGTCGCCGAGGAATATCATGAACCTCCAGTACCTGCGCTGGCGGCTTGACGAGGAGAAAACCGGCGACCGCCCCCTCTTTCCGGCATTCGTCAACTGGCTGAAGAAAAACGACCGGGAGCGGTTCGACCGGCTGCCCCTGCTCTGGCAGGAGATCTACGATGCCGACGCTCCGGCATCATACCGCAGTTTCCGGATCGCGCTCGACCCCGACAGCACGCAGCCGATCCCGGGCAGGTTCTTCCTTGTCTCGATCGACGAATTCTTCAACCGGGAATTTCTCAAGACAATCTACCGCGACGGTTCGCTCGGCAGGCTGTTCGAGGATTTCAAGGCACAGCAGGGCTGCTGAGGAACAGGAACCCGACCGGCCATGGACGTTGCCCGCCTCTGTTCGGAACTGGTGCAGATCCAGAGTGAAAATCCTCCCGGGAATACCACGGAGGTCATCGATTTCATCGGCGACTACCTCGAGGGCATCGGCATCCGGGGGATCCGGACCCGCTGCCGCGGCGGGCGCAGCAATCTCTACCACAACAGCCCCGAAAACCGCCTCCTGCTCTGCGGGCATGTCGATGTGGTGCCGGCCCTCGCCGAGGGGTGGACGCACGATCCGGCGTCCGGCAGGATCGAGGACGGGTATGTCTGGGGTCGGGGCTCTACCGACATGAAAGGCGGCGTTGCCGCCATCCTGCGTGCCTGTACCGATATCGTCGAGGCGGGACACGATCTTCCCGTGAATCTCGCGTTCGTCTGCGACGAAGAGACGGGGGGCGAATACGGCATCCGGTACCTGCTGGCAAAGGGGCTCCTCACCCCCTGCGAATGCCTTATCGCCGAGCCGACGCCGCCCTACACGCCGTGCCTCGGGCAGAAAGGGCTTTCCCGCTTCCGGGTCGATTTCACCGGGGAGCCGGGGCACGGTTCCCTGTACCCGCATGCCGGCGTGAGCGCCATTATGGAAGCGTTTTCACTGCTCGAGTACCTGCAGGAGCTCAACGGACGGGTCTATGCCCCTCCCCCCGAACTGGCGCCGATCATCGAGACCTCCGCCGGGGTGCTCGGCGGGATATTCGGGATCCCGGGGATAGGGGACGCTCTCCGGAAGATCACGTTCAACCCCGGGAGGATTGAAGGCGGGGAGAAGGCGAATATCGTCGCACAGAAGTGTTCGCTCGTGCTCGATATCCGGATCCCGTGGGGCTGCGACCCCGAAAAGCTGCTTGCCGCCCTGGAGCGCCGGGCCCCCCGCGGCAGGATCGAGCTGCCGAAAGAGCAGGGGGCGCCCAGCTATACGTCCCCCGACGCCCCGATCGTGCGGGAGACCTGTGCGGAGATCGAGCGCGTCTACGGCACGGCCGCCTACCCGATCGTGCAGTGGGCGGCAAGCGATGCCCGGTACTTGCGTTCCGCCGGCTTTTCGGTCGTCGAGTACGGGCCGGGGGACATCCTGCGGCTGCACGCGATCGACGAGCGGGTCGGCATTGCCAACCTCGAGCGGGCGACCGATATTTACGCCGGGCTCATCGGCAGGTTCTCAGGCGCCGGGAACCATGCATGAGACGGCAGAGCGGCCTCTTCTCCCGGTTCGCGGCACGCAGACGGGGAGTGAACGGCCAAAAAAGGAATATATAGGTCGGTGCCCCATACCTTTTTTCCAATGAACAGAGTACGTTACGGCTTTGCGGCAGGACTGATCCTTTTCGGGCTGCTGGCATGCGCGGGATGCGCAGATTTGCCGAACAGCAACAACGGCGACGGCTTTTTCGGCCCTCCCGTATCTCCGACATCAAGCGTCACCCCGACCCCGGCATATCTCGTCGAGGAAACACCGATTGCAACCCTCCCCCCGACGCCGCTTCCCAAAACGCCCACACCGGTGCCGACCGTTGCGGGCACGCCCTATGTGGAAATCTACAACGAAACCCTGACCTTTAATTACAATATCACGGCGCTGGGCTTCAACCTCAGCAAGCCCCCGCTGAATATCGGCCTGACCATCCACCCCGTCATGGTGGAGCGCTACATCGAGACCGAGAGCTCGTACGGCAGCCACGAGATGGTCGAGATCCGCCGCGAGATCCCGGTCGACAACGCGGAGTTCGTCATCACCATCTACGACAAGAAAACGGGAAGCATTGTGCTCAAGGAAGGCTACGGCAAGGCCTACAGCTACGACGACACCCAGACCATCGTCATCCGCACGCCGGGATGGTACCAGATCGAGATGACCGGCAGCTTCGTCACGGTCGACGTCGCCATGACCGTGCCGCCGGAAAATATCGATACCGCCTGATTTTCTTTTTTTGATTTTCACCCTGCCCGGTGCCGCACGGGCCGGCCTCTGGCGGTGAAAGAGGCATATATATAAGCGATGACCACGAATGTATTCAGGCACATCGGTTCGATGCATGCAGGTCCCGGTAGGGTAGTGGATATCCTAGAAGCCTGCGGAGCTTTTGACCCGGGTTCAAGTCCCGGCCGGGGCGTATTTCCTTTTAAATTTAAAGGGTTGACGAATTTCATGTAGATTAATGCTTTCTTTAAAATCTTTTATAATAAAAAATAATATTTTTAGTTTATCGCATCTAAAAGGAAACCATGCAAATCAATCCTCATTATAGAGAGAATTTACAAAAAGTAGGCAAGTT
>JAAEEQ010000074.1 GCA_013415665.1 Methanomicrobiales archaeon | reverse complement strand
GCCCTTTTTTTCTGCCCGCGGCGAAAAAACACCGTTTTTGCGAGGATGGTTCCGGGCAGGGGACAACACCCGCAGGAAAAGAGAGTGCGGTCGCTGCAGGAAACGCGGGCGGCCATGCACGAAAGAAAAAAAAAAGAATTATCCGAGTTCGTCCCACCGCGTGTGGCGGCGGTAGAAGATGATGCCGATGATCGCGACGACGACGATGACCCCGCCGATCAGCACGTAATTAAACAGGCCGCCGATCGCGGGCAGGGCGAAGCCCTCGCCCACCTCGTCCCGCAGGGCAAGCGAGGCGTTGTACGCGACATGAGCCTTGTCCTCGGCATTCTGGGCCTGGATACGGGCCTGGTTGTACTCCTTGGAGCTCTGCTTGTCTTTGGCGAGCGTTAGCAGCGTCTGGGCGTTGTCGAGCTGGGTGCGGATTGCCACAACGCGGGAGTCCGAGGACATGCTGCGGTTGACGGTCCAGTAGGTAATCTCGTCATCAACGTCGTCGATCCTCGCCTGCGCCTGGTCGATCTCGGTCTGGGCCCACGCCTCGTCGAGCAGCTCCTCGGCCTCGTTCAGGTAATTTTCAGCTGCGGTCAGGTACGACTGCACCTGACTGTAGGAGGCCGTTTTTGCCTTCACCAGCTGCGTTTCGGCGAGATCGTACTGCTCTTCGGCGGCTTCCGTCGGCACGCCTGCGGCATACCGTTCATCGAGGGTTTTCCGGAGAGCGTCCAGCTTCTTTTCGGTGTTTTCGATATTGGCCTGGATATCAGCGGGATTGATGACCTCCCGCTCGACCAGCGTTTCGCCGCTCGATACCAGCACGTCGTTCGAGTCGAGCTGGCGGAGGCGGAAGATGGTCTTGGTCGCGGTCGCGGTCACCGACGGCGCATCGCCCTCCAGCAGGTATTCGACCTGAACCTCGCTTGACGTCGGGTACGCGAGGTTCCACCCGATAATGCGCAGATAGCGCTTGCCGTCCGAAATCGGAAGACCCACGTCGTTGACGAGGATCGTGTAGTCCCAGCTTAAGTTGTCGAGATCGGTATAGGCCTCGAGCGAATGGGCCGAGGGGAACGTCTCGTCACCCACACTCGTCAGGGTTATCAGGCAACGGACGGTGACACGCTCTCCCGGCGAGAGATCGCCGGTCGGGGTGACCTCAATCAGGTCCACGTCGTAGTTGACTGCCGATACCGGCAGGATCAGACAGACCATCATGATAAAACTGAGTATCGCGGCTAACCTCATCTTCATTTGATGTCCTCACTCACTCAAATAACGGGTCGACACTTTCGTCAAACATGGTTGTTTTACGCTCTTTTGCTTTAATAACATCTTCTTTGGTTTCCTTGGCAATCTCGAGGAGCTCGCGGATACGGGGGGCGTCGCCGATGGATGCGAGCACCACGATCGCAGCCACCTTCGAGCTTTCCAGGGGATAGTCGCCGCCACGGACCTCCACGCCGGCGATATTCTCCTCGACCCAGCTCTTCGATTTTTCAACGCCTTTGCGGTCCATCTCATCGGAGGGGCCGGCAATCAGCACCAGCGCCCGTTCAGCCGTGGTATAGTCGCAGGGAAGGGTCAGCCGCCCGAGCATCGCACGCCGGACAAGGGCGATGATCTTCGCCGACTTGTCCTCTCCCATCAGCACCTCCTCGGTCCCTTCCTTCTTCTTCAACGAGTCCTTCAACCCGCCGAAGAGGCCCTTCTTCTGCTTCGTCCGGGGGCTGACGACATCGCTCGTCGCATAGCCGATCGAGGTGATGCCGCCGCCGCGGAGCGTATTGATGATCTCGCTCGAGTCGACGACCATCTCTCCGACGCCGGACTTGCCGACTTCGCCGGCACGGAACAGCACGCCGAACCGTCGTACGATCTCGTCGTTGAGGCGCTGGTAGGCGCTCCTGACGCTTTCACCTTCGTTTTTCCAGGCGCTGTTGTCGAAGATGAAGACGTTGTCCGTCTCGTTCACAAGGGTTCCCAGGCTTCTGGCGGCGTTGTAGGAGTAGAGGCGCCCTTCTTCGGGCGCAGGGATAATACCGAGGGCATAGACGGGTTCGCGGTAGATCCTCTTTAAGTGGCGGGCGAGTACCGGAGACCCTCCGGAACCCGTGCCCCCGCCGAGACCCGCAACAACAACGAACGCATCGACGTCGTGTGTCCCCCGCGTGTCGATGGCGTTGATGATGCTGTCGATCTCATCAGCGGTGATCTTTGCTCCGGTGACGTTGTCGGTGCCGACACCGTGCCCCTTCACGACGGTCTGCCCGATGAGAATGCGATCTTTCAACTCGATATTTTTCAGTCCCATCAGATCCGTGCGTGCCGTGTTGACCGCGATTCCCCGAAAATTATTGGTGCCCGATTTTTTATCCTGTTCAATAAACATATCGACTATTTTGCCGCCAGCCTGGCCAAATCCGATAAAAAACACTCTCACGCTAACACCGTCCACTAGAATGAAGAAGATACCTGATCTTCTAGTTATTAAAACATTTTATCCATAAGTTCAAAAACTTTCTTATGCGCCCAATTTGATAAATATTATTGTAAATGAACGTCTGCGTCATCGGCGGAGGGTTGACCGGCCTTTCTGCAGCATACCGCCTCGGGGACGGTACGGCAATCGATCTGTACGAGAAAGCACCCGTCCTCGGGGGGTGCTGTGCATCCTACGGCACCGGCGATGTGCAGATCGAGCAGTTCTACCATCACTGCTTCTCCGGCGATGCGATGCTGCTCGCGCTGCTGGAGGAACTCGGGCTTGAACAACGCCTCGCGTGGCGGACGGGAACGACGGGATCCTATGCCGGCGGCACCGTGCACCCGCTCTCCACCCCGCTCGACATCCTCCGCTATCCCCCGCTCGGGCTGGTCGATATCGCACGCATCGCCCTCGTAACCCTCCGTTCCCGCCGCCTTGACCGGGAAGCCCTCGATCAGGTTCCCGCACGCGATTTCCTGCTCGAAACGGTCGGCGCTTCGGCGTACCGCTCGTTCTTCGAGCCGCTGCTGAAGAGCAAGTTCGGGGACCGCCGGGGCGACGTCTCCGCCGCCTGGCTCGTCTCGAGGATCGCCATCAGGTCGGACCGCGGTTCCGCCGGCGAGCGCCTCGGGTACATCGAGGGTGGGTTTCACCACCTCATCGATGCCCTGGCCCGCCGCTGTGCCGACAACGGGTGCCGCATCATGACGGGAAAGCCGGCCGAAACGCTCCAGAGAACCGCAACGGGCTGGGAGGTGAACGGCACCCCCTACGATGCCGTCATCGCCACCGTCGGGCCATCCGCCCTTGCGGCCCTCGGCGAGGACAGGCTCTCCCGCATCCCCTACCAGGGAGCCGCGTGCATGACGCTCGCACTCGACCGCGATGTGCTCGGCGGCACCTACTGGATCAACATGGCGGAGGAGGCGCCCTACGGTGCGGTCATCGGGCATACCAATTTCATCCCGAGAGACCGCTACGGCGAGGATATCGTCTATCTCGCCTCCTATTTCCAGGACAGCCTGCATCCCGACGCCGGGGAACGCATGCTCGCTGATTTCTGCCGGCGGTTTTCGGTCGGGCGCGACGAGATCCGCTGGCACCGCCTCGCGGTCGAACCGGAGGCGGGGCCGGTGTACACCACGGGCTACCGCCGCACCATCCCGGCATACCGGAACGACGGGCTGTACCTTGCCGGGATGTTTTCGCTCCCCAACTACCCGGAGCGGAGCATGGAAGGGTCGATCGCCGCCGGCACCGCGGTCGCGGCATGCGTCCGGGAGGATCTGGCGGCATGACCGCGGTCGGGATCAGCGCCGTCATCCCGGTCTACAACGACCGCGATGCCCTCGCCCGGGCCATCCCCGCATCGATCGAGGCACTCGCGGCAATCACTGACGCATTCGAGCTCATCATCGCCGAAGACGGGAGCACGGACGGGAGCGCCGATCTCGTCCGCGGCTGGGAAGAGCGGGACGCCCGCGTCCGGCTGCTCCACGCGGACGAGCGGCTCGGCAGGGGCAGGGCGCTGGAACGGGCGTTTGCCGGCGCCTCGGGGAGCATCGTCTGCTACTATGATGTCGACCTTGCGACCTCCATGGAGCACCTGCCGGCACTCGTCGGCGCCATCCGGGACGGGTACGACATCGCCACCGGGTCCCGGCTGTTGCCCCGGAGCGATGCCGTCCGCACGCCCTCCCGGAATGTTGCGAGCCGTGCCTACAATTTCCTGGTCCGGCTCGTGTTAAAAAGCAGGCTCTACGATCACCAGTGCGGGTTCAAGGCATTCTCGCGTGCCCGCCTGCTCCCCCTGCTTTCCCGGGTGGCCGCCCCGCACTGGTTCTGGGACACGGAAGTGCTCGTCCGTGCACAGCGGGAGGGGTACCGCATCGCGGAAATCCCCGTTGTCTGGCGCCCCGGGGTTGGAACGACCGTCCGGGCGAACGACGTCCTGTCCATGGGATCCGATATCATCCGCCTCTGGTGGCAGCTGCATGTGGAGAAAAATTAGCGCCGTCGTGGTCCCGACGGTCATCGCGGCCGGGATCATCGGGTACATGCTGTTCCGGGTCTGGGACGACCTTCTGCTCGCCATCGCGACGGCAAGCCCGATCTGGCTCTTTTTCGCCGTCCTCCTCTGCGTTCTTGCGTGGGTGCTGCGGGGCGGGCGGTACCGGTACATCCTGCAGGGCGTCGGGGTCGCTGCCGGCGTGGGGTTTGCCACCGCCTGCATCTTCATTTCACAGACCGCCAACCTCATCGTCCCCGCCCGGCTCGGCGATCTCGTGAGGATGGTCATCCTCAAACACGAGCATGCCGCCTCCTACTCGCAGGGATTCTCGTCGCTCGTCGTCGAGCGGGTCTTTGACGTCGTCATGATAGCGGTCTTAGGCGCCTGCGCCCTCCCGTTCGTGCTCAACGTTCCCGACTGGGTGCTGCCCCTCATCGCCGTCCCGATCGCTGGCGGGATCCTTTTCGCCATCGTGCTTGCCCTCGCAGGATCGCGAATGAGCGAGCGGCGGTGGATGCAGGCGGTCCTCTCCGTCTGCGAGGAGGTGCGGGAGGCCAGCCTTGGCTCCCGGGCGTTTTTCGTGCTGTCGCTCTCCTCGATCCTCATCTGGTGCGTGGACGTCGGCGTGTGTGCGGTCGTCGCCGCCATGTTCGCCGAGCCGGTCCCGCTCCCGGTAGTCGTGCTCGCCATCGTCATCGGCAATCTCGTCAAGGCCGTGCCCCTAACCCCCGGGGGCGTGGGCACCTACGAGCTCTCCCTTGCGGTCACCTTCGAACTCGCCGGCACGGCGCCCGCGGTGGCGACGCTGATCGCGGTCATCGACCACCTCATCAAGAACCTGGTCACGCTCGCCGGCGGGGTGGTCTCCCTCTATGCATTCGGGGACTGGGCGGTCGCCCTTCTCCGGGGCGTGTATTCGCGGACGCTTTCGAAGGAGGAGTATTTTGACGCCTGAAGCACAGGCAGCGGCGGTGCTCCTCTGGATCGCCCTTCTCAAACTCCTGCAGGCGGGCGTCTGGCCGTACCTTGCCCGCACGTTTCAGGACCGGGCGGCAGCGGCAGCCTACCCCGTCTCCCTGCTGCTCTTCGCCCTCGTCTCGTGGTGGGGCGGCATCGCCGGCATCCCCCCGGCATTCGCCCTCCTCCCCTTCGCGGCGGCAGCGGCGTACGCGGCCATGAAGGGGTGGTTTTCCCGCGAACGGCTCCGCCTGGCGCTCCGCTGGGATGCAGCGATGGCGCTTGCATTCGCCGTCATGCTCGAGGTCAGGTTCTTCAACCCCTCCATCTCCTACGCCGAGAAGTTCATGGACCATGCCTTTCTCGCCTCGATCATGCGCACCCCCGTGGTCGTGCCCCCCGATCCATGGTTCGCCGGCGGCGTGCTCGACATGTATTACTACCTCGGCCACTGGATGTTCGGGGCACTGGGATCGGCCGCCGGCATCGCCTCGCCCGTGGTCTTTAACCTGATGCTCCCCACCGTCGCCGGCATGGCGGCCGTCTCGCTCTATGCGCTGGGCGATCTGCTGCTGCCCCGGTTCCGGTGGCTCCCGGTGCTCGTGCTGGCACTCCCCAATCCCGCGTTTGTCTGGCTTGCCTGCACCGGGAATGAACCCGGAACGGTCATGTGGGAAAGCACGAGGGTCATCGGGGGGGCGATCACGGAATTCCCCCTCTTTTCGTTTCTCTGGGGCGACCCGCATGCCCACGTCACGGCGCTCTTCGTGCAGACGCTTTTCATCTTCCTGCTCGCATATGCGTGGACGGCGTGGGGCGGGCTTGCCCGGACGGAGCGGCTCGCCCTCTGCGGCTGCCTCGCCCTCGCTTTAGGATCGATGCCGCCGGTGAATACCTGGGACGTGCTTGCCTATGCCCCCCTCCTCCTCGCGTTCGGGGCGCTCCTGTGGTGGAAACACGGAACGGAACACGACGGCTGGATGCCTGCGGTGCTGGTGCCGCCGGTGGCGATCGCCTGCTACCTGCCCTATTACCTCCAGCTCCGCTCCGGCGGCATCGCCGGCATCGGGCTGGTGACGGCACCGTCCGATCCCGGTGCGTTCCTGCTGGCAAACGGCTTTTTCATCGGTGCTGCACTCGCCCTCTGGGCCCCGGCGGTGAAAAGCCGCCCCCTCGCGCTCCTGCCGGCAGCAGCCCTCGCCGCCGCCGGGTATTATGCGGCAGCAGTCGCAGCAGTCCCCGCCGCAGCCCTGATCGTGAAACGGCCGGAGAAACCGGGCGAGCTGCTCGCCCTTGCCGGGCTCGTGCTCCTTGGTGCCATCGAGCTGGCCTACCTGCAGGACGGCATGGGCCCCCTCTATTTCCGGATGAACACGGTGTTCAAGTTCTCGCTGGTCGCATGGATGCTGCTGGGCACCGGCGTGCTGGCCACGGCGGGGGAGTGGCTGGCTGCACAGCCCCGTTCCGCGGCGTATGCCGAAAAAGCGGGAAAGACCCTCGCCATCGCCCTTGCCGCACTGCTGCTGCTCGTGCCGGCGGCGCTCCCCGATATGGACTACGGCTACGGCACCCGGTCGCTCGACGGACTGTGCTGGCTGGAGACGGCGCACCCGGGGGACGCGGCGGCAATCCGGTACCTCCGGTCACTGCCGGACAATCCGGTCATCGTCGAGGCGGTGGGCGACGATTACACCTATACGTCACGGATCTCGTCGATGACCGGGCTGCCCGCGGTTCTCGGCATGGCGTTTCACGAGCAGATGTGGCGCGGCAGCGATGCGGATGTTGCCAAACGCATTGCCGACGTGCGCCGCATCTACGAAGAACCGGCGATGACCGTCCCGCTGATGCGTGCATACGGCGCCGGGCTCCTCTATGTCGGCCCGACCGAGCGGGAATCCTACGATGTTGCCGTCCCAAAAGAAAACCTCACCCCCGTCTATGATGCGCAAAATGTCGTAATCTACCGGATTTCTGCGCAAAACGGCTGAAAAACCGGCAAAAGGGCCGCGGGACAAACCTTTATCCGTCGACCTGTCGAAATAATATGGCTACATCAATCACTGACTGATGAGTGATGAGGGAGATTACGCTACTCCTGAATGAGGTGAGTTATGTCCAAAGTATACGTAACATTTGACGTACCTGACGAGATCCAGAACAAAGCGCTGGAAGCACTCGAGATTGCCAGAGACACCGGAAAAGTGAAAAAAGGAGCCAACGAGGCAACCAAGGCAATCGAACGCGGTATCGCCCAGCTCGTGCTTATCGGCGCCGACGTGGAGCCCGAGGAGATCGTGATGCACCTCCCGCCGCTCTGCAACGAAAAACAGAGCTCGTATATTTTTATCAGCAAGCAGAACGATATCGGCGCTGCCAGCGGTCTCGACGTGGGATCCGCGGCCGCCGCAATCGTCAAACCCGGCAAGGCAAAGGAACTCGTCGATGAGATTGTCGCCCAGCTTGCCGAACTGAGGAAGTGAGGCTCCCATGGCAGAAGGAACGCCAGCCGAAGTGATCGAGGTGATCGGCAGCACCGGCATGCACGGCGAAGCCATGCAGGTGAAATGCAGGATCCTCGACGGCAACAACAAGGGCCGGATCATCACCCGGAACACGGTGGGGCCGATCCGCGAAGGTGACGTGCTGATGCTGCTCGAAACCGAGCGCGAGGCGAAGAAACTCTCCAGAAGGTGAAAGGCATGGTCGAGACATACAAGTGCAGTTTCTGCGGCGACCAGGTCGAACCCGGCACCGGCAAGATGTTCGTGAAGAAGGACGGTTCCGTCTTTTATTTCTGCTCATCCAAATGCCAGGGCAATTTCCGCCTCGGCAGGGTTCCCCGGCGGGTCGCATGGACCGAGGCCGGCAGGAAAGCACGCGGCAAGGAGTGATCCGGGCATGGACCGGACATTCCTTATGGTGAAGCCCGACGGCGTCCAGCGGGCCCTTATCGGGGAAATCATTTCCCGTTTTGAGAACAAGGGCTTAAAAATGGTCGCCGGCAAATTCGAGCGCATTCCCGAAGAGCGGGTCATGCGGCACTACGCCGAACACGCGGCAAAACCCTTCTTCCCGGGGCTGAAAGCCTACATCATGAGCGGCCCGTGCTTTCTGATGGTCTGGGAGGGGAAAAACGTGGTCGCCGTCACCCGTGCGATGATCGGCGCCACCAACCCCGCCGAAGCGGCGCCGGGAACGATCCGGGGCGATTTCGGGATGGAGATCGGCATGAACGTGATTCACGGTTCGGATTCGCCCGCAACCGCCGAACGCGAGATTGCCATCCATTTTGCGCCTGAAGAGATCGCGGCATACGACCGCATCGACGAACAGTACCTGTACGAGTGATCGTTTCCGGTCATTCCGTACCCGTTGTTTCTTTTTTTAGGGGAAATTTTCGGGTTTTCGCAAACCATTATCAGGCGGCACGCCACATTCTCCTGTAATGGACGGGGACTTCCTCTCCTTCGCGCTGCTCAGCCTCTCGTCAATACTCATTATCGTCAATCCCCTCGGAGCGACGCTCGTGTACGTCTCGCTCACGGAGGGCATGGCGCCTGAGACAAAGCGCGAGGTGGTGCGGGTTTCATGCCAGGTGGCGCTCGCAATCCTCCTCGTCTTCGCCGTGGCCGGCAGCATCATCCTGCAGCTCTTCGGCATAACGCTCGACGCATTCCAGATCGCGGGCGGCGTACTGCTCTTCGGCATCGGCATGGAGATGGTGTACGCAAAGACCTCCCGCACGAAGATGACGGCGACGGAAAAATACGAGTCGATCGATGCCGAGAGCGTCTCGGTGATGCCCCTTGCTATTCCGATGATATCGGGGCCCGGATCGATCACCACGGCCGTCGTGCTCTCCAACCAGGCGATGCAGGCGGATCCGCTCTGGATAGGGGCGGTGTTCGGGGCGATCGTCATCACCATCCTCTGCACCTATCTTTCGCTCTCCAATGCCGACCGGGTCATGAACCGGATCGGGCAGCGGGAGTACCGGGTCATCAACCGCCTGATGGGCATCCTGCTCATCGCAATTGCCGTCCAGTTCATCATCAACGGCATCTCAACCGCATTTCCGCTGCTTACCGGAGGACCGTAGCCATGGGGGTATCGACCTATCTGACCGGAGAACTGCTCACCTCAGCCAGCCTGATAGTGGGAGGCATCGTCATCGCACTGCAGATCGTGGGAATGCCCGTTCCCTATACGCCGGTCATTCTCTTGGTTATGGCCGTCCTCGTCGTCATCGGGGTCGGCATGCTCATCGCCGCCGACCGGGACGGGTGAGTGATCCATGGCAGTCCGCCTCTGCAGCGCCCAGGTGAAGTCCGCCTGGAACAATCCCGACGCAAACCTTGCACGGGCAGAAACCGCCGTTGCCAGGGCCGCAGAAAACGGCGCCGATATTATCTGTTTTCCCGAACAGTTCGCGACCGGGTGGGATCCTGCGGCTGCCGGGCCGGCTGAGACGGAGGACGGCCCGGTTGTCCGCCGCCTGCGGCAGCTTGCAGCCGAGTACGGGATTGCCGTTGTCGGCTCGTACCTGGAGCAGCACGACCCCCTCCCGAAAAACACCGCCATCGCCATCGGCCCCGACGGCAGCGTGCTTGCCCGGTATGCAAAAATCCATCTCTTCTCCCCCGGCGGCGAACAGAGGGCCTGCACCCCGGGGGATGCCCTCGGGGTGTTCCCGCTCGCCGGCATGCGGTTCGGTATTGCGATCTGCTACGATCTCCGGTTTCCCGAACTTTTTCGCGCCTATGCACGTGCCGGCGCCGGAGCGGTGCTCGTGCCTTCGGCCTGGCCCTGCAGCCGCATCGGGCACTGGGAGCTCTTCATCAGGGCACGGGCGCTCGAGAACCAGATGTACGTCGCCGGCATTTCCACGACCGGATCCACACCTGCAGGAGAATATTGCGGCCGATCGCTGGTCGCGGGTCCGGACGGGGAGATCTGCTCGGCGGCGGGCAGGGGCGAGGAGTGCCGGGAGACCCTGCTCGACCCGGGCGCCGTCGAAACGGCCCGATCGGCCTTTCCTTCACATTCGGACCGCAGGGACGACCTTTATAGCAGGTTCGCGGGCAACCGGTAAGTATCGGCCATGCGGGGGGATCGTCACGTCGTACTCGGTGTTTTCAGCGCAACCCTTCTTCTCGCCCCCTGGCTGGGCACCCTCGATCCGGGATTCTGCCTGAGTGCGGTTGCCGGCGTCTTCATAGGCTCGCTCGCGCCCGATGCGGATGCTGCGGACGCGGCCATCTTCCGGGGCTTCTCCGGGGGCCGGGGCCTGTTCCGGCGGCTGATACGCCATACGGTCCTCGTGCTGCCGCTGGTGGGCTATGTCATCCGGTACGGCATCTACTACCCCGTTTCCGCCCTGCTCTGGATCTGCACCCTCGGCACCATCCGGCCGCAGCACCGGGGATTCCTCCATTCACTGCCGGGTGCCTTCGCCACGACGGGCATCCTGCTGCTGTACGGGGCGCTCCTGTTCGGGCATATGGGACTGTCGCTGCCGCTGCACGCCATCGTCTTCGGCGCCGGGTTCTTTGCGGGGGCGGTGCTGCACCTTCTCGCCGACACCTGCACCCGCGGCGGCATCGCGTGGGGGTTTCCGTTCGTCCCCCTGCGGCTGGCAGGATCGTTTCCCGGGGGGAGCCGTGACCGCCGTCCCGAGATCCTTGCCGGGCTCCTCGGCGGCGGCACGGTGCTTTTTCTTGTCGCCGCACCCCTCGGCATGCTGCCGGCTGCCGTGG
This sequence comes from Methanomicrobiales archaeon, assembly GCA_013415665.1. Classification (GTDB taxonomy): domain Archaea; phylum Halobacteriota; class Methanomicrobia; order Methanomicrobiales; family Methanomicrobiaceae; genus LKUD01. Next base: position 1,612 of record JAAEEQ010000074.1, on the reverse strand, counting down.
CGCCGGCCGGGGCAGCCTGCTACGCCGCGGCGATCTGGGCACTCTTTCTCCACGACACCGGCGTGCACCGGGTGTAGGCAGCCCCGGGGCCCTACCATATTAAAGAGGATGCCCCGCGCATAGGTACCCACATGTACCGTCTCGTCTGCGTGTCCTGCGGAGCAGACTATGCCCCCGATGCCATCCTCTACCGGTGCAGCCGGTGCGGGCACCTGCTCGCCGTCGACTATGATCTGGATACGATAGCCGTGAGCCGGGCCGACTGGAACGCCCGGCCCCTCTCCCTCTGGCGCTATCGCGAGCTGCTGCCGGTGGCGGGAGCGCCCGTAACACTCCAGGAAGGCGGAACGCCCCTCTACCACCTCACCCGCATCGGCGAGGACCTGGGGCTTCCCCGGCTCTACGCCAAGCACGAAGGCATGAACCCGAGCGGCTCCTTTAAGGACCGCGGGATGACCGTCGGCGTCTCCATGGCGCTGCAGCTCGGCATGACCAGCGTCGCCTGCGCCAGTACCGGCAATACCTCGGCAAGCCTCGCCGCGTACGCCGCGAAAGCCGGGATCCCCGCCGTGGTCCTGCTGCCTGCGGGCAAGGTGGCGCTCGGCAAGGTGGCGCAGGCGCTGATGCACGGCGCAAAGGTGATTGCCATCCGCGGGAATTTCGACCGGGCGCTCGAGATGGTGCAGGATCTCTGCGAAAGCCACGGGCTCTACCTCTTAAACTCCATCAATCCCTACCGGCTCGAGGGGCAGAAGACCATCGGGTTCGAGGCGATCGACCAGCTCGGGGACGTGCCCGACCGGATGGTGCTCCCCGTCGGCAACGCCGGCAACATCTCCGCGGTGCACAAGGGGCTCATCGAACTCCTCCGGCTCGGCTTCATCGACCGCCTGCCGATGATGACCGGCATCCAGGCGGCGGGATCACGGCCCGTCGTGGACGCCATCGAGCAGGGGCTGGCGGAACTCGTACCGGCCCGCGATCCCGAGACGGTCGCGACCGCCATCCGGATCGGCGCCCCGGTCAACGCGGAAAAAGCGCTTACCGCCATTCGTTCGACCGGAGGGACTGCCGCAGCGGTCACCGACGAGGAGATCCTTGCCATGCAGCGGGATCTCGCCCGGAAGGAAGGCATCGGGGTCGAGCCTGCATCGGCAGCCTCGGTGGCAGGCGTGAAAAAGCTGGTGGAGGCAGGGGTGATCGACCGCGACGAGTCAATCGTCTGCGTGGTCACGGGCCACCTCTTAAAAGACCCCGAAACGGTGATCAGGCAATGCGAGCCGCCGATCGAGATCGATGCCGACGTGCAGTCGCTGCTCTCGGCATTGTCCTTGTAATCGCCTGCACCCCTGCATGCGCCCTCTCGGCAGCCTATGCGGTTGCCGGCAACGGCACCGCCTACCTCGCGCACCTCGAGGTGCACGATGCAGACGGGTATTCGTTTGTCGAGACGGGTATCCTGGGCGAGCGCATCCCGATTCCGGTTTCGGGCGTTCTGGTCACGAATGAAACGGGTGCAGTCGCGTTTGAGGAGCAGGGCCGGACGGGGATCACCTTCCCCCGGGGGGATTACACGATCACGTTTGCCGGCACTGTCCGGGACTCCTACCTG
>JAAEEQ010000073.1 GCA_013415665.1 Methanomicrobiales archaeon | reverse complement strand
CGGGGCTCGTTATTGCCTGCGCTCTCGTGAAGGGCGGCGTGGTTTCCGACGTTTCCGTAAAGACGGTGAAGAAAAAATTCAAGGAGAAGAGTTTTGCAGCGGGATGCGATCGCTCGCGCATCGCCGCCATCGAACCCCTGATGGATGCTGCCACCCTGTACGAGCTTGCAATCACCGGCATCGCCGGTATCAAGGAAGAACTGGACCTGAGGTGATGACGATGTCCGGAACTGAACGCGAAGAGATCGAAAGCAGGCTCTCCTATGCCGTATCCCTCATACAGGAGGGGATGCACCCTGCCTGCATTCCCGAAGTCGGCATGAATATCGTGTATGCGCTCCCCGATGCCCGCGAACCCGGCGATGTCGCCGGTGTTATGGGAAGGATCGTCCGACTCGGATCGGCCGTTCACCCGGTCGGCGGTATTGCGTTCGGGGCTTCCGACCATATCGCCCGGATCGTGCTCACGGCCATGCGGTTCGACCCTGCGGTGCGGAGCGCAGCGAATATCCGGTTTTCAGAGCGGGCCGTGGAGCTGCTTCGCGATATGATGCTCGAGGTCAGGTCGTTTGACCGTACGGCCGAGCCCCCGGGCGTGAAAACCATGGACTGGGGCGTCGCGCAATGCTGCCGGGACGGGGTTCCCGATGTCATCTTTGACCGCGGTGCAATCGGGAAAGAACCGATGATCCGCCTGCTTGGCGATGATCCCGTGACGCTGGCACACAATATTCTTATGCTGTCAGGTCGCATTAAAGATACAAAACTGTAGGTAGTATCAATGGGGATTAAGCCGACATACATTAAAACACTGGGCGAAGAACTGATCGCAAAACACGGTGGCCGTTTCTCCCGTGATTTTGAGGAAAACAAGCTGGCAGTTGCCGAACTCGCTCTTATCGAGAGCAAGCGTGTCCGCAACCGCGTCGCGGGCAATATCACGCGAAGGCTCAACCGGAAGAAGCGCATTTAAACCGCTGCTATCCGCGATAGCAACACTATTTTCCGGTTTGCTATTTTTCAGATCCCTGCCGGCATGAACCCGGGAGCGTATGCCACGCGTCCGGGCTCCGCGGGTGCGCCCGCACACGTAAAACCGTCCGATTTTCCGGCGCGACCACAGCAGTCCGGCAATCCCGACACGGACAACCGCCATCCTGCCCGGATGCGGTCGGGCGTCCGTGAAAGCCTGGCACGTCACGCCCTCTTGATACCTTTTTCAACCATGAAGGTGTCAATATACTGCGTATGGGATGTGTATCCGCTTCGGTCGCTGGTGTGCGTCGGGGTCGTGCTGGGAACGGGGATGGATCCCGAACGCAGAATGATACACACGCCCGGGGGTTTCATCACATGTCAGAACGTATGTTCAGCGGCATATTGCCGGCAATTATCACTCCCTTTCAGGATAATCCGGGGCGCGATCTCGATCTTGCGGGACTTCGCGCCAATATCGAGTTTCTTCTCTCCGCCGGCGTGCATGGCATCGTGCCATGCGGGTCCACCGGCGAGTCAGCCACCCTGACGTTTGAAGAGCACGAGGCGGTTATCGGGGAGACTATAGCAACGGTCAACGGGCGTGTCCCGGTTCTTGCCGGAACGGGGTCGAACAACACTGCGGAAGCGCTGCGGTTCACCAGGGCGGCAAAGGACGTCGGTGCGGACGGCGTGCTCGTCATCAGCCCGTACTACAACAAGCCGAATCGTTCGGGCCTGATCAAGCACTATGAACGTCTTGCCGATCTCGATATTCCGGTCGTGATGTACAACGTGCCGGGAAGGACGGGGCAGAACCTTGCCGTGGATCTCGTCGCCGAACTTGCCCGGCACCCGAACATCGTCGGGATCAAGGAGGCGAGCGGCAATATCACCCAGATCTCGGAGATCATCGAGGCAACGATCGACGAAGACTTCCTTGTCCTCTCCGGAGACGATGCAATGACGCTGCCGATTCTCGCGCTTGGCGGAGACGGGGTTATTTCCGTTGCAGCAAACGTCGAACCCGCCCGCATGGTGCGGCTCTACGAAATGTACCAGAAGGGCGAAATGCAGGAGGCCAGAAACATCCACTATGCCCTCTCGCCGCTCTTCCGGGGGATGTTTATCGACACCAACCCCATACCCGTCAAGAAGGCGGTGGCATTGCGCGGAATGGCGGCAGGACCGGTCAGGCTTCCGCTCGATGACCTGGACGAAGAGAAGGTCAATACGCTTGCAGGAGTGCTTGCGCAGTATGATTAAAGTCGTCATTTGCGGCGCATTCGGCAGAATGGGCACAACAATCGCCGGCATGGTCGATGCGTCACCCGATCTGGAACTGGTCGGGGGTGTTGACATCCGATCCGGAACGCTGTTCGGTGCTAATGTCGTGGAAGCGGCACGGATCGACGAGCTGCTCGCACAGACCCGTCCCGATGTGCTGGTCGATTTCACCATCGCGGCGGCCGCGGTCGAAAACATAAAGGCGGCCGCCCGGCACGGCGTCGCCCTCGTCGTGGGAACGACCGGGTTTTCCGAGAGGCAGCGGGAAGAAATCGCCGCTGCCGTGACGGGGACGGTGCCTGCGGTGATATCGAGCAATTTCAGCGTCGGCGTGAATATCTTCTGGCGGCTGGTGCGCGAGGCGGCGCGGCTTTTGGGGGATTACGACATCGAAGTGACGGAAGCGCACCACCGGTACAAGAAAGACGCACCGAGCGGCACGGCAAAGACCATCCTGCAGATCCTTGAGGACGAGGTCGGCCCACGCGCAAAGGCATACGGTCGTGAGGGCATGGCAGAACGTGCAAACGAGATCGGCGTCCATGTCATCAGGGGAGGAGATATCGTCGGCGATCACAGCGTCCTGTTCGCCGCCAACCATGAAGTCATCGAACTTTCGCACCGGGCTTACGACCGGGCGGTCTTCGCACACGGGGTCCTGCGGGCGATCCGCTGGGTCGACGGCAAAGAGCCCGGCATCCACACCATGGATGAGGTTCTCGGACTTTCGCGGGCATGATAGGGCATATCGAAATCTATTTTTACTTTTTTTCGCACATTGTACAACGGAGTAAAAAGTATGGTAGCAGTTGTTGACCCTGAGAAATGTACCGGTTGCGAAACCTGTGTGGATGTCTGCCCGTCCGCCGCCATAACCATGAAAGACGACAAGGCGGTCGTCGATCCCGACCTCTGTGTGGACTGTGAGTCCTGCGTCGAGGAATGCCCGTCTGAAGCAATTCATATGGAATAAACTACAAACCTTTTTTAACAACGAACAGTATTATCTGTTCATCTATGATCAATGTTGGAGTGCTCGGAGCCACTGGTGCGGTGGGGCAGCGCTTCGTACAGCTTCTGGCGAACCATCCATGGTTCGAACTATCGGTCCTCACCGCATCAGAACGAAGTGCAGGAAAATTGTATCGGGACGTTGTAAACTGGAGACTGGATGTTCCGTTTCCTGAGCAGGCAGGAGACCTCACGATTCACCCGACTTCGGCAGATCAGCTGAAGGATTGTGAGATTGTCTTCTCTGCTCTCCCGGCCGAGATTGCGACGGGTATAGAGAGCGATTGCCGCGCGGCAGGCCTTGCCGTCTGCAGCAATGCCTCGTCCCACCGCATGGACCCCGATATCCCGCTCGTCATACCCGAGGTCAATCCCGACCACCTGGGGCTCATCGACGTGCAGCGGGATGCGGGATCGGACGGATTCATCGTCACGAATCCGAACTGTTCGACAATTATCCTGGTACTCGCACTCACTCCACTGCGATCTAGTGCCTTTTCGGATGTACGCGTTGCAACGATGCAGGCCATTTCCGGAGCCGGATTCGCCGGCGTTCCGGCAATGGGGATTTACGACAACATCATCCCGTATATCGGTTCTGAAGAGACGAAGATGGAGACCGAAACCTTAAAGATCATGGGGAAGCTGGACGGATCGGAGATTCATCCGGCAGGTTTCGCGGTCAGCGCCAGCTGTCATCGCGTTCCCGTCATCGACGGGCATACCATGGCGGTGTGGATCGACAGCGACATGACGGTCGATGAAGCCCGGACGGCATTCCGGACCTATGTCCCGCCATTTTCCGGTCTTCCGCTTCAGCCTGCAAAATCGATCATGCTCCTTGATGAAGTCGATCGGCCCCAGCCCCGTCTTGACAGAAACCGCGGAGGCGGCATGACGGTGTCGGTCGGACGGCTGCGGGAAGGCCTGCGGTTCATTGCGCACGGCCACAACACCATTCGCGGTGCTGCCGGTGCATCCGTGCTGAACGCCGAATTAATCGCATCGAAACAGTATCTCTGAAGGAGGGGGAGACAATGTTAAAAGACAACACAGTATTCGTGGGAAACAAACCGGTCATGAACTATGTTCTGGCGGTTGTCACTCAGTTCAACAACGGAGCAGATGAGGTCGCAATCAAGGCACGCGGAAAAGCGATTTCGCGGGCGGTGGACACGGCGGAGATCGCCCTGCACCGCTTCCTTGAACATGTAGCAAAAAAGGAGATCATCACATCAACCGAGATCATCGATACCGACAGCGGGAGAACGAATGTCTCGAGTATCGAAATTCTTCTCTGTTGTAAAAAAAATGAATGACATTTTTTTCGCCAATTTTTAAGACCGGCCGGGCAGAATCGTATCGCCGGATCACGCGCACATCCGGCACCGTTCCAGCGCATTTTTTACCAGAAAGGATATATGCAATTCCTTAAAAAAATGGTAAGCAATGAAGTACTGGTCACTCGCCGTACTGTTGCTTATCGTCGGCGGGCTCATGGTACCGGTCTCGGGGGCGGAACCCGGCAGATACAGTTACATCACGGTGGAATCCGTACAGATCAACCTCGTAAACGATCGTGCAACGATAGAGGTCTGGTATTCCATCGACGAAGGTGTTCAGTTTCTTGTCGTTCTGCTTGGAAAATCGGATCTGAAGGATAAACTGACAAGCATTCTCCTGGTTGAGGATGCACGGTATCGTGTCATCGAACTGGATCATGCGGTGCTGGTTGTCGAGGGGGTCTCATACAATTACGGGGACGGTTCGTACTGGTTCCCCGAGCATGCGTTTGGCACCACCATTCCGGATCTGATCGTCCGGACGCCGCAATCGGTGCGGCATCTTACGGACACGGGTGTGTTCCCCAACGGGATCGGCTACTTTGAAACGCCCTGAACCCATCTCTTTTCTGCAGGACTGCTTCTCGTGCTCATAGGGTCATGGTGCATACTCGTACCGCCGGGTCCCACTGCTCCCTTCTTTCCGATCGACCCGTCCATCCTGCAGACGAAGGGGAGAGAGGCGGCGAGTGAAAAATCCGATAAAAAAGGATACCCAATCGCTACTCTTTCGTCGGCATGACGAACAGGTGCCCGCTCCACCGGTATATCAGGCGCTGGATGTAGAGTCCGATGAATGCGCAGACCAGCCCGCCCACCGTGCTCCTGATGATAATATCGACCCCCTCGTCGGCGGCAATCGGAAAATCGATGCTCCCGCTGATGGAGAGGGTGTAGACGCTCGCTCCGAAGGCAATCGCCGCGATGGCGGTGATAAAGAACGGCAGGACGACAACGCGGCCGAGCCCTTCGGGTTCGTTTAAGAAGACGTCGATGATCTTGCCTATCGAGGCAATGATCCCCGCGACCGCAAACCACATCACCGATCCGTAGACGAACGAGAGGATCCAGAAGAACAGGCCGCCTTCGCTTGTATACCACTGTAGAATGCTGGTCAGGCCCATTACGACGCCCACGATGGCAAGGAGGATTGCGGATATGTAGGCGACAAAGGTGAACCGTCCCCCGCGGAACGACGTGAGCAGTGCCTGGTAGAAGTAATTGAAGTATTCATCGACGCCGAATCCCTTGAACAGGAGGTAAATGCCGATGACACCCACCACCACGATCGTTGCCCCCTCCGGGTAGCCGAGCAGGTACGCGATGGCATAGAGCAGCATGGCAAGGCCGATGGGGACAAGCACCTGCCGTGCGATTTTCGGATCGTCAAGCAGCTTTTTGATGATGTAATAGGTGCCCTCGAGATTGGGCATCTGCTTGACGATAACCCGCTGAATGCTGCTGACCGGCACCTTGGACTGGATGATGGGGAGAACAAATTCGTCCTCCGCACCGTCGGTGACCAGTATGCATGACGTAACGCCGGTTGATGCGATAATCGTATCCAGTTCTGCCGCAATTTTTCGATCGCCTTCAATAAGGTGAAGGTGGTTGCCGCTGATGATGGCGATCGTCACATCCTCGCCTTTTGCGATAAGTTCGTCGTAGACCTTCACCGAGGAAAAGATGGCATTGACGTCAGAATCTTCCGGATCGACCAGGCCCAGTGAATTAGCAGCGGCAAGACACGCCTCCCTCCCGATAACAGGACTGGCGATGCCGCCCTTATAGCCGATATCATCGTCGCGATCGACGCAGAGGATCAGGGTCCGGCCATTTGTCATTCACTAACAGATCTCCTCAAATCTATTAAATAATTGCTGACCGGAGCGAAAGAAAAAGAGAATTATATAAGTTTTGCCCGCTGCAGGAGAAGAATATCGTCTGTCTTGAGTTTTTCTCCGCCACGGAAGAGCTGGAAGACACGCTCGGCTTCCTTGCGGACTGCCTTGTCTTCCTTGGTGATCTTCGTCTTCTTGGTCTTCTTCCGAAGGCCGCCGATCACCTTGTCGTAATCACGCAGCTCTTTCTGGTTTGAAATGAACAGGTTGTGCTCGGCATCCGCCGCTTCCTGTGCCTCGACAAACTGCCGGTGGGCCTCGTCCGCCTCTTCGCGTGACTTGTCGGCCTTGCGGTAGCACTCCACCATCAGATCGTGGTGCTGCTGGGCGAGCTCGGCCATTTCGGTGACACGGGCGTGGATGTCCGACGCCTGCTTGCGCAGGTCGCGGGCGTCCTGCAGCTTCGTCCGCATCTCCTTGTTCTGCTCGAGCTCGAACTCCTGCTCACGGACAGCGGCTTTGAGCTGTTTGATCTTATCGATGAGTTCCCGCTCTTTGTCATTGCTGATGACTTCGGTCTGCTGCCGGAACTCCATGTACTCGATCTGCTTCTGAAGCTCCTTGATCCCGCGGGTCTTGATGCTCCCGTGCTCTTTTTTGAAGGCATCAATTTCCTCAAAAATAGCATTCGCACGATCGTTGTAGTCGTTGCGCTCATCTTTCAGGGACTGGACCTGTTCGTTGTGCTGGTCCCTGAGTTCTTTGTTCTTCTGCGCCTCCTCAACGAATTCACGCGTCTGCGCATTCAGCTGGTTGCGCTGGCGGGCATAGGTGCTGGCAAGGGCATTCAGCTCATTCCGCTTTTCTTTATGCGTTTCGGATTCCGCGAGGATTTTTTTGCGTTTTTCAATCAGTTCGTTCAACATGCTCAGCCATTCCTCAATGTCGATGCCTGCACCATCCTGCACCACACAGAAATCCCGTTGTCGGGGTAAAGAAGTCGGAAAAAGAACGAAAACAATGGCTCAAGTCCGGTTCCAGAGCAGGAACCGCTGTTCATCCGGCTGTTCGCGATGTTCAACTCCCAACCTGCGGATTCATGCGCGATGAATCCGCCCTCATCTGTGTGCCGCGGGGACAATACAGTGATATCTATTATTCAAATGAGGTGTATCCACTTAAGGGTTTCGTATTTTAAAAA
>JAAEEQ010000072.1 GCA_013415665.1 Methanomicrobiales archaeon | reverse complement strand
GTATGTGAGAAAGGCGGTCCTCATGGCCCTCGACAATCTCTCCCCCGCCGAGGCGGCAGGGGGGACCGGCTGGGTTGAGGGCATCACGGTATTCGGGTCGCAGAGAATCTCCCAGCTTGCAAGCACGGTGAACGTCATGCTCATCTACGTCGCCCCCCTTGGCGTCGCCATCCTGCTCTTTGCGTTTCTGCTCTCGCTCATAGCGTATATCCTGCTGCTCTCGTGAAGGGCAGGGGCGGGTATGACGAGGTCGAAATGGCGGGAAGACGGCTGGACGAATACCCAACACTTTTTGCCTTTCCTGTCAATGAATAGTATCGCAATGACCGGACATTTAGAAACGGGTGACGGGTTCAGCCGGACGGTTCAGAAATGGCAGGGGATTGCGGACCAATTGCGAGAGTAGCCAAGCCTGGCCAAAGGCGCTGGACTTAAGATCCAGTTACGCAGGTATTCAAGGGTTCGAATCCCTTCTCTCGCATTAATTTTAAGGATATAGTTCTCTTGCAAATTTGTAACTTTTCGCTTGGGCGGCAGAATTTCGCCGGTTTGAACCTTACCCTTTTAGCAGGATCAGGTGGAATCGATATCCGGCCGATTCCGAAAACCGAAGTCGGGATCACGGTCGACAGGGTGGATCGGGAGGGCAAAGGAGGACGTTTCGAGATGGTGGGCCCTAACAGCGGATCCGGTTTCCAGACGATCGTAATCTCAGGGAGGTAAAACGCCATCAAAACCCCTATTTGGATATATAATCGATTGATCGCATTGCATATCCTTATTTAGGAACAATATTGAGTGAATGGTATGCATATTCAATTAGTACCACGTATTTTACACACAAATCAGTCTTCTTTAACCCGTTTCCTGATCATCACGCTTTTATGCATGTTCCTCTGCGGTGCTGCGGCTGCCGAGACCGTGTATTCCCCGGAATCCGGGCGGATGTGGAGCACGGACTGGGACGGGGGGGCCGATCTCGGGCGAATCGTGGAGCTGGCGGAATGCTCCGGGACCATCGAGGAGCGGGTCTGCACGCCCCTTCCCCAGACGCTTTCCTATACCCTCACAATCCCGGAGAGCGTCAACCTTTCCCGGGCCATGACCGCAGAGATCTTCCTTTCCGGGCTGGGTTGGGGCTTTACCGGCAATTGCATGGGCCCCGACTTTGAGTACAACGAAATCATCTGGGTCAACGGTGTGCAGGTCACCGACTGCCCGTTTAACCAGCCAGTTAGCCAGTTTGAATGGGAAATTCCCATCGACCCGGCACTACTCCACACCGGAGTCAACACGATCGAGTACGATGCGGCCCCTTGGAAACAGTACGAGGATGTGTACGGGAACACACTGTACGGCGGGTGGACCGGTGTGGATGATATCCGCCTTACACTGCAGTACACTACCGCTCCCCCGCCAAAGCTCACGGCGCTTCATTTCAGCACGGATCTCTTCCTGACGGGGCACGAATTTGAGGTCTCGCCGGAGGTCAGCGGTGAATCGCCGGACTGGGAGATCGTGGGCATTTCCTACGCCATCACCAACCAGACGACAGGGAATCATGATCTCTACCGGGTGCTGCCGGATACAAGGAACCTGACCTATACGCCGGCACCGGGGAAGTATGGGAAGAAACTGCTCGAAGCCAGGATGCATGCCCGGGATACCATGACGGGCAAGCGGGTGATCTCCGAGATCATCACGCCCATCACCATCTACTTTGAGAAAGGCCAGTACCCCCACTGGGTCGACGATGACAGCGACGGGCAACCCAACTGGTTCGAGTACTGGAAAGCGGATACGGCGGTGCCGGATATTGGCAACGTAACCTACGACGGTGCCGGCGATGGGTACGGTGTGTCGAATGCGACCGGGACGTACATCTTCCCGCTCGCGGCAACCCAGCATTACACGACACCGATCGTCATCGCCAGCACCGGCGAGTCCTTCGGGGGCCCTGGCACGACGGGCGTCGATTGTGCGGCGGAGGTCGTCGCGCACGAACTCTATCACACGGACGTCCGCTGGAAATGGCAGCCGGGCTTCGAATGGTATGGGTTGAACGACACCGACGAGGAGCATGTCCATGCCGTCACGTTCGAGAATACCTCCTACTACTTCGATGATGACCTCCCGGATTCCTACGAGGACACCGTATCTCTTACCGACAGCCAGTTCCTGACGGACACGCACGGCCTGGCGGACATCAAGTCCGAGGTGTACAAGTTCTACGGCGACCAGGAATACATGGCCATGCGTGCCGGGGACAGCAAACGGGGTGTCCCGGAAAACGACTGGGCGTACCCCGGCCTGCAGGCCGGCGTCCGCCGGACCGGCGCTCCCATGACGGTGTATCCCGTACCGGCAGGCTGTTCCGGAGCCTGTGATATCGTGTCGGAGCCGCTGCCCGGCGACGCTGGCACGGGTGTTTCGGAGACGCCGCTTGACGGCAACGGCAATACGCTCTTCGATATCCTGACGGTCGGAAACGATATCACGGTCACGCAGGACGGGCAGCACGAGATCGTCGCGGTGCTTTCGGGCGAACGCGGGTTTGGCCCCGAGGTGATTGCCATCCAGCGCAACGTAACAGAGCTTTCCGCGGGGAGCCACGCCGTGACGGCGGTATTCCGGGGAACGGACATCTCCTCGGCGGGCATCGACGGGCCCTATACCATGACCCTCTCATGGCGGCACGAGTACCGGGAAAACGGGCCCAGCCCCTCTGCAACCTGGCAGACCGCTGCCTATGCGAGCACGCAGTTCGAGCCGGTGAGTGCAGGCTTTGCCGGCACGGCCACCGGAGCACCGTCCGGAACGGACCTTGCGGCGGCCATTCCGCTCACCGTCAACGTGCCCGGGACCTACACGGTCGAGGGCTATCTTGAAGATCCTGACGGGCAGGTCATCGCCCACGCAACGGCAACGGCCGCCTACCCGGCCGGTGCCGGAGAGGCAGTCCTGGTCTTCGACGGCGATGCCATCGCGGCACACCACCGTGACGGCATCTACCGCTTTACGGGATTCCGCATCCTCGATGCCGCCGGGGCGCTCGTCGGCCGACTTGCGGATGCCGGCACCGTCACGATCACCAGCGACACCTTCGGCACCCTTCAGCCGTTCCTTTCGGACAGTTATGCCGACGCAGGGGGCCAGCTGACCGCTGACGGCCGCTACGGCGTCCTCTCCATTTCAGCGGGCATGGACGCCCCGGCGGCAGGGGACTACTACTACAGCGCAACTCTGTTCGATGCCAATAATAACCGCGTCCAGACGATCAGCGACAGACTGTGGGTCGATGCTGCGGGCCCGGTCACCATTCCGTTCAATTTCAACGGCAAGATAATCGCCAGCAACCGGGTAAACGGGACGTTCACACTGCGTTCGTTCGAGGTGTACGGGCCTGGCGGCGGGGTCGACCGGCGCCCGTGTGCCTATACCACCTCTGCCTACGCGTACACTGAGTTCGACCAGCCGGCAATCGTTATTACTGGCAATGTAACTGACTTCCCGGTGGACTATGACGGCAACGGGCTCTACGATGCTCTTCGGGTCGGCTTCGATGTCGAGGTGGGGTATACCGGCTGCAGCACCACCGGCTGTGCCGCAACCTTCCCGATCTCGGCAACGCTGACCGGCCCCGGCGGGAGTGTCATCTCCGTAACCGGCAGTTTCCCTCTGCTCGAGAGGTACATGACCCATCACGTCACACTGGACTTTGACGGCACGGACATCAACGGCGCGGAGATTGACGGCCCCTACAACGTTGCCGATCTGACGGCCGGCTTTTCCTATCCCAGCGTATACCGCGAACCATACCTGACGGCGGCCTACGATCATGCGCAATTCGAGCCGGCGGCCATCCTGACTGGCTGGGTCCGGGATGGGGATGGCTTCCCGGTCGCCGGCGCGACGATACAAGCATTTGAAAATTCCGGACTGACGAACGTGGCCGGGTATTACCGGCTTGTCTACGGCGAGAGCCAAAGCGGCGGGGTAAGTGTTGTCCCGCCCGCGTCCTCCGGCCTTGAGGGAGGTTCCGAGATCCGGTCCGTTGAACCCGGCAGCACCACGTTCTGCAACTTCACGCTCTACCGCTACGCGTCCCTCTACGGTACCGTCATGGCCGAGAACGGCACGCTTCTTACCACCGGGTTTGTCCGGGCGAAAGGACCGTCGGAAAAAGTGTTCACGCTCGGCACCTGGAATAACGGTTCATACCGGCTCTCTTCCCTCAAGCCCGGCGAGTATACGGTGACCTACTACCCGTCGGCAGCCGATCTCGTGGCGAACACGACATCGGGGCTCCTGCTCCCGCCCGGGGAGAGCCGAGAATGGAACATCGTCTCCTACAACCCCCGGGCCCTTTCCGGCACGGTCCGCGATATCGCCGGTACGCCCGTCGAAGGGGCGGAGGTCTCGATCACGGACGGGCCGATTACGAGTTCGTATGCCATCGAGACCGATGCCGCGGGTTCGTACGCGTTCTCCCGCCTTGCGCCGGGGATGTCCACCCTCTACATTGAACCCCCCTACGGCAGCGGGCTGGTCGCCAACACGAGCACGGTGTCCATCGCGCTTGCCGATACGGCGGTCGTCCACGACATCGTCCTGGTGCCGGAGCCCGCGGTGCCGGAAGTGATGTGGCCGGCAATCGATCCCCCCGAGGGCCGCGTCCCCCTGACCGTCGCCTTCACCGACCGGTCCACCGGCTACCCGACCTCGTGGTTCTGGGATTTCGGCGACGGGACAACCTCGACCGACCAGCACCCGCTGCATACCTACACGGAGGCGGGGACCTACACCGTCTCGCTCACGGTCATCAATGCATACGGGTCCGATTCCTACGCGTTTACCAACTGCGTCCATGCCACCGACCCCCGCCTTGTCCTTCCCACGGGACGTCTCGACCCGGGAAGCACCGGGACCTCACCCCTCGCGGCCGGCGATATTGAGGCCGCTCAGGAGATTCGCTGTGCACTCCTCTACGACCCGGCGGTTGTCCGGCTCGACGGCGTGACTGCGGCCTCGGCGCGTGTCGAAACGGTCGGATCGGCCATCGACAACACGGCAGGCAGGGCGGATATTACGATCACCTTCGCCGGCGGGATGCAGTCGGTGGGCGATACGGCGCTTCTCGCGGATCTCCAGTTCACCGCGACCGGATCCGAGGGTGATGCAACCACGCTCACCGCCGTGTACGCCGACCAGGTCAGCTGCGGCGGCAGCGAAGGCTGCCTGCCGGGCGATCCCGAGGTGCTGACCAACCTGACGGTGATTGACGGTTCGATCCGCATCGGGGCTGCCAATCCCCTCCCGGTTCCTGCATTCACCGCCGCTCCGCCGGCAGGCAACGCGCCCCTTGCGGTCACGTTTGATGCCGCGGCATCGGGCGTCCTCTCCCCGACCGGCTGGCTCTGGGCCTTCGGGGACGGGGCGACCTCGTCGGTGCCAAACCCCTCCCATACCTATACGGCACCGGGCATGTACGATGTCTCTGTCACCGTGACCAATGGCACCGGCTCATGGCCATTTGCCCGGCAGGGCTGCGTCGCCGTCTCGCCGGAAGGTGCGGCGGCAACCTATGTCTTTGTGAAAAGCTTCGGGAGCGAAGGATCCGGCTCGTTCGGTGAGGCGCAGTTCCTCTACCCTGAAGGCATCGCCGTCCACCCCTCCGGGAACCTCTACATCACCGATCCCGGTAATTCCCGTGTCCAGATCGTCAGCCCCGACGGGCAGTATATCGGCGCCTTCGGCTCCGAGGGGACGGGCGACGGCCAGTTCCTCTACCTGCGGGGCATTGCCGCCGACGCTTCCGGCAACGTGTATGTCACCGATGTGAGGGGACACCGGGTCCAGGTGTTTTCCGCGTCCGGCGACTATCTCGGCCAGTGGGGCGGGGTTGGCACCGCCGCCGGGCAGCTGAATTTACCGAGCCGCATTGCCTGTGACGCGGACGGAAACCTGTATGTCACCGAGCTCGGGAACCACCGGGTACAGAAGTTCACCCCCGCCGGGGCATCACTTGGCATGTGGGGAACATTCGGGAGCGGCGACGGTCAGTTCACGTACCCGGGCGGTCTTGCCATCGACAGTTCCGGAAACATCTACGTGGCCGAGGGCTCGACCAACCACCGGGTCCAGAAATTCGATCAGGCAATGAATTTCGTTGCGGCATGGGGAGATGCCGGGAGCGGCGACGGCCAGTTCCAGTTCCCGGCCGATATTGCTGCGGCTGCTGACGGCACGGTGTTCGTCGCCGACAGCAGTAACAACCGGGTGCAGGCCTTCAGTGCCGACGGTGAGTACCTCACGCAGTGGGGCAGCAGCGGCAGCGGCACCGGCCAGTTCAATTACCCGTACGGTGTTGCGGTCAGCAGCGACGGCCTTGTCTATGTCGTCGACAACGAGAACAGCCGGATCCAGGTCTTCAAGCGCTATTCCCCCGCCGGCCTTGCTGCCAACTTTGCGGTCAACACCACCGCTGGCGCTGTCCCGCTGGCCGTTCAGTTCACCGATACCTCGACAGGCTCTCCCACGGGGTGGGACTGGGACTTCGGGGACAGAACATCAGCAGCGGACCAGAACCCCGTGCACGTCTACACGACGTCCGGGACCTACACCGTCTCGCTGAATGTGACCGATGGTTCCACATCGGATATGGTGACCAGGATCGATCTAATCGTTGTTACGCCGCCGCCCTCATCAGATGAGTACGGCCCTGACGGCACCGATCCCGACTACGACGGGAATGGCGATGCCATCCCGGACTGGCAGCAGGAGAATGTCACGTCACTCCACGCGACAACGGGCGATTACGTGACGCTGGCGGTGTCCCCGCCGGCGGTGTTTGCCGGTGTGACGGCAATCGACAACCCGTCACCCGCCGATGCACCGCCGGCCACCGTGTTCCCTGTCGGGTTCTTCTCGTTTGCCATCACCGGGATCGCTCCCGGCGGCAGCACGACGGTCGAGCTCTTCCTGCCGGCGGATATGGTGCCTGATACCTACTATAAGTTCGGCCTGACGTCGGACGATCCGGTGCCCCACTGGTATCCGTTCCCCTATGATGGGACCACCGGTGCTGAGATCGCCGGCAGCGTGGTGACCCTCCATCTCGTTGACGGCGGCTGCGGCGACAGTGATCTTCTGGCAGACGGCGAGATCGCCGATCCCGGTGCGCCGGCGCAGGTGACGAACCGGCCGCCGGAACTGGATCCGGTGGGCAATAAAAACGTGAACGAAGGCGAGTTGCTGGAGTTCATGGTCACGGCAACCGATCCCGACATGGGCGATGTACTTGCTTATTCAGCCCTGAACCTGCCTGCCAGTGCGATCTTTACCGGCCAGACCTTCTCGTGGACGCCGGGATATGACGCTGCCGGCATCTATGAAAACATCGTCTTCGAGGTCTCGGACGGCAACTTCGCCGATTCCGAGACGATCAGCATCACCGTCGCAGATATGAACCGTGCTCCCGAACTCGATCCAGTCGGCAACAAGATGGGGAATGAAGGCGAACTGCTGGAGTTTACAATCTCTGCGACCGATCCGGACACAGGCGATGTACTTGCTTATTCCGCCTCGAACCTGCCCGCCGGAGCGGCCTTTGTCGACCAGAAGTTCTCCTGGACGCCGGGGCATGATGCGGCTGGTACCTACGAGAATATCCTCTTTGAGGTCTCCGATGGCGGCCTTGCTGATTCTGAGACAATTTCGATTACGGTTGCACATGTCAACCGGCCGCCGGAACTGGATCCGGTGGG
>JAAEEQ010000071.1 GCA_013415665.1 Methanomicrobiales archaeon | reverse complement strand
TGCAAACGAATGCGACGTTGATGCAAACAAACGGAGAATTGTTCTCCGTTTTAAGATTCGCCCTCTCGGCGTTTTGATTCGTTGTCATTCTGCAATCGGCAGATGTTTCTTCATGTCCTCTTCCATTCAGAACTCCATCCAGCATCCGTCGTCCCTCAACAACCTATTTCACCCCGCCGGCACACCATAGAGAGAGCATGATCTCCCTCCTCACACTCTCCCCGGCCCTCATCCTCCTCATCGCCGCCTGCCTCCTCTCCCGTATCGCCGGCCCCGAAAACCCGGAAAATCCGCCTCCGGCCCCGATCGACGTCGAAAACGTACCCGTCCGGACCGTCGCCGTCGACGACATCGAGATCGCGTACCGGGCCTTCGGCGAGGGCCCGCCGCTCGTCCTGATCATGGGCTTCGCGGGCACGCTGGACATGTGGGGTGTCCGGGCCCTGCAGGAGTTCGCCCGCAGCTACCGGGTGATTGTCTTCGACAACCGGGGCATGGGGCGGTCCACCTCGTCGGGGAAGGAGTACACCGTTTCGCTCTGTGCGGACGACACCGCGGGCCTGATGGCGGCGCTCGGCATCGAAGAAGCCCATGTCCTCGGCTGGTCGATGGGCGCCGATATCGCCCTCGAGCTCGCCCGCCGGCACCCCGAGCGGGTTGCAAAGCTGGTGCTCTACGCCGCCGATCCGGGCGGCGACGAGAGCGTGCCGCTAAACCCGGCGGTGGAGGCGCAGCTCCTCGACACATCGGGAACGGATATCGAACGGGGCATGCGCCTGCTTTCGCTCCTCTTCCCCGCAGAATGGATGGCAAAGCACCCCGACCCCCGGGAGTACTTCCCGAATGTGACGGAGAGCAGCAGCCCTGCGGCTATCGCCCGGCAGGGCGGGGCGATGGGGGCGAGAACCGGCGTCTCGGCGTGGCTCGGCAGCATTACCCAGCCGACGCTTCTCATTGTCGGAAGCGTTGACGTCATCGCCCCGCCGCAGAACTCCTTTTTTATCGGCGAGCGGATCCCGTCCGCCTGGGTGGTGCAGGTGCGGGGAGCCGGCCACGGGCTCATGTACCAGTTCCCGGCCGAGTTCGCGGCAGTCGTGCATGTATTTCTTGAACGGGCCTGGTGAGACGGGCTGCCCCTCTTTTATGGCAATGCGGCCCGCTATTGCAGATACTTTTTTCGCCACCTACCGCATTCAGTCGAACAGAGATGGGACCGACATCCGTCCTCTATGTCGACGACGAGGGGTACCTTCTGGAACTCGCCAAGATATTTCTGGAGCGGAGCGGAGAGTTTGCAATCACGACCTGCGAGAATGCCGTGGATGCGATCCGGCTTCTCTCCGATGAATCGTTCGACGCGATCATCTCGGACTACCAGATGCCGGGGATGGACGGGATCCAGTTCCTCAAGCACCTCCGGGAGGATGGCGACGAAACCCCCTTCATCATCTTCACCGGCAAAGGCCGCGAGGACGTCGTCATCGAAGCCCTGAACAGCGGTGCGGATTTCTACCTCCAGAAAGGAGGGGCCCCGAAATCCCAGTTTGTCGAGCTCGCTAAAAAGATCCAGTACGCCGTCGCCCGGAAGCGAAGCGAGATAGCCCTCCGGGAGAGTGAATCGCGGCTCCGGTTCATGCTCGGCTTCTATGAGATGGCCCGGGAGCCGGAAAAAGAGCTGCTCCTGTACGCGGTCGAAGGAGCCGGTTCCGTAACGGGGAGCCCGCTCGGGTACCTGGCATTTCTCAATGCCGATGAGAGCGAGCTTTCGATGTATGCATGGTCGCAGAAGGCCATGCAGGAGTGTTCCATAAGGGAAAAGCCGATCGTCTACCCGGTCGAAACGACCGGGCTCTGGGGGGAGGCAATCCGGCAGCGCCGCCCGGTGATCACCAACGATTACGAAGCCCCCAATCCAAAAAAGAAGGGCTATCCCGAGGGGCATCCCCGCATCATCCGGCACATGAACGTCCCGGTCATGGACGGCAATCGCATCGTGATGGTCGCCGGTGTTGCAAACAAACCGTCCGATTACCTTGATGACGATGTCAGGCAGCTCACGCTCATGATGCAGGGCCTCTGGCAGGTGTTGAAGCGGCGCAGGATCGAAGATGCGCTCAGGGATGCAAACGAGCAGCTCGTGGCATCGGACGAGGCCCTCAGGGAGCAGAACGCGGAACTGGCACGGAGCGGACAGCGGTTCCGGGAAAGCGAGAGCAGGTTCCGCCAGCTGGCGGAAGCGACGGTCGAAGGCATTGTGCTCCATAAAGGCGGCGTCATTTCAGATCTCAATGAACGGGCCTGCGAGCTCTTCAGGTACAGCCGCAGCGAGATGATAGGACGTGATGTGCTGACCCTCGCTGCGCCCGACAGCAGTGAGCTCGTGCGCCAGAAAATTGCGGAGGGATTCGAAAAACCGTACGAGGCTAAAGGGCTCCGGAAGGACGGTTCGACATTCTGGGCGGAACTGCGATCCCGGAACTTCGCATCGGGGAGCGAGACGTTCCGGATCACGACCCTGTGGGATATCACGGAGCGAAAGGACGCGGAAAATGCTCTCCGAGAGAGCGAAGCTGCGCTCTCCAGCATCTTCAGGGCAGCGCCGATCGGGATCGGCCTCGTCTCGGACAGGATCCTGCTCAGGGTCAATGACCGGCTCTGCCAGATGACGGGGTACCGGCCGGACGAACTGGTCGGCCAAAGCGCACGGATCCTCTATCCTTCCGATGAGGACTTCGATTTTGTCGGACGCGAGAAGTACGGCCAGATCAAAAAATACGGCACCGGGACCGTCGAAACCCGCTGGAAGCAGAAAAACGGCAGTATACGGGACATCCTGCTCAGTTCGACGCCGCTGGACCCGGCCGATCCCGCAAAAGGCGTGACGTTTACGGCGCTCGACATTACTGAGCGCAAAAAAGCGGAGGAGGAACTGGCAGCAAGCGAGGAACGGTACCGTATCATCGTTGAAACCGCAAATGAAGGGATCTGGGTGATAAACGCGGATTTTGTGACCACGTTTACCAACCGGAAGATGCGGGAGATCCTCGGTTACGGTGCCGGGGAGATGCTGGGGCATCCGGCCTGGGATTTTGTCCCGCCCGGGGATGTCGAATCAATGAAAGAGAGCCTTTTTGAGCGGAGAAGCGGCAAACCGGGCCGGTACGAGCGCCGGTGGCAACGAAAGGACGGCGTGGTCGTATGGTGCATGACCTCGGCGACCCCCCTCTTTTCACCCGAAGGCGTGTTCATAGGATCGTTTGGCATGTTCACCGACAACACCGAACGGAGGCAGACGGAGAAGGCGCTTCGGGAGAGCGAAGTAAAATACCGGAGTCTTGTCGAGACCACCAACACCGGTTTCGTCATCATCGATGGTGAAGGCAGGGTAATCGATGCCAACGATGAATACATCCGCCTGACCGGCCGGGCAACTCTCGCTGAAATCGCAGGGAGGGAGGTGATCGAGTGGACTGCCCCCTCCGAGAGGGAAAGGAACGCTGAAGCGATCAACCGGTGCATCAATGACGGGTATATCCGCAACTTCGAGATAGACTACGTCGATCCGGCGGGGAGAATCATCCCCATTGAGATCAATGCGACGGTCCTGCGGCTCGAGAACGGACCGCAGATCCTCACCCTGTGCCGCGATATCAGCGAACGACGGCAGGTGCAGGAGACGTTGCGCGAGAGCGAGGAGAAGTACCGGACGCTGGTCCAGCAGAGCCAGGACGGCGTCTTTATCGTGCAGGACGACCGGCTGGTTTTCTACAACCAGGCGCTGTCCGCCATGACCGGGTATGACAAGACGGAGCTGATCGGCCGATTCATCTCGGAATTTATCGTACCGGAGGACCGGCAAAAGGTGATGGCCCGGCACCACGAGCGTGTCGACGGCAGGCCCGCACCTGCGTCCTACGAGTTTTCCGTCCTCCACAAGGACGGGTCATCCCGGGTCAGGGTCAGAATGCACGCCGGCATGGCGACATACCGGGGAAGGCCGGCAACCATTGGCACGTTCCACAATATCACCGAAGACCGGAAACGGGAAGAGGCACTGCGGGAAAGCGAGGAGCGGTTCCGGAGGCTGATCTCCCAGTCGTTCGATGCGGTCGTCGTCCATCAGGACGGCAAGGTCGTTCTGGCAAACGAGAGTGCAGCCCGGATTATCGGCGCATCATCGCCTGAAAGGCTTGTCGGGCATTCCGTGACGGCCCTGGTCCACCCTGACTTCCGCGGGACGGTGGAGCACCGTATCCGGGAGATGCTTCAGAAGGAGGAGGACACGGTTCCCCCGATCGAGGAGAGATTCATCCGCCTTGACGGATCGTCGGTCGATGTCGAGGTTATGGGCACCGCCACCCACTATGAAGGGAGACCGGCCGTCATGGTGGTGTTTCGCGACATCAGCGACCGGAAACGGGCGGAGGATGAGCTCCGGCTCATCACGCACAACATGGTGGATCTGGTCACGCGCATCGACAGGGAGCGGAGAGTTATCTACAGCAGCCCCTCCGCGGAACGGCTGACCGGCCATAGCGCTGCCGATCTCATCGGCCATGATGTGACCGAATTCATCCACCCGGATGACCGGAAACGGGTCATAGAGGAGACCCACGCCGCCGTTGAAAAGCACCTGCCTTCGGTCAGGGTTGAATACCGGTACCGGACGAAGAACGGGGAATACCGCTGGTTCGAGTCCGAGACCCGCATCCTCTACGATGCGCAGGGCAGATATGACGGCGCGATATTCACCGTCCGGGATATTACCGGCAGAAGGGAGATCGAGACTGCGCTTCGCGAGAGCGAAAAGCGGTACCGGACCGTCATCGAGAACATTGAAGACGGCTTTTTCCGGACCGACCGGGAAGGGCTGCTCGTGATGGTCAGTCCGTCTGCGGTCCGGATGGCAGGCTATACGTCGACAGATGACGTGATCGGCCTTCCCATCCTGTCGATCTACCGCGATCCTGCTACACGGAACATACTGCTTGAAAAGATGCGCACGTCCGGATACATCCGGGATTACGAGATCGAGCTGAAACGGAAAGACGGCCGGGTCTTCTGGGGTTCGATCAGCGCTCATTACCTGTACGATGAAAACGGAATGATGACGGGGACGGAAGGGATGATCCGCGACATCACCGAGCGCAAGCATATGGAAAACGCACTCCGCCTGGCAAACCGGAAACTCCTCCTGCTGGGAAGCACGAGCCGCCACGACATCATCAACCAGCTGACGGTGCTGCGGGGATATCTCGATCTCCTTGAGATACAACACGCGGATCCCTCGGAAAGCCAGCTCTATGACAGAATCAAATCGGCTGCACAGCGGATCGCATCCATCCTGGAGTTTACCAGGGAGTACGAAAAAATCGGGGTCATGGCTCCCGTTTGGACAGATATCCGCGAACTTGTGACAAACGCGGCAGGGCAGGCAATACCTCCCGGTATAACGATCACATGCGACATTCCGGCAGGGTACGAGGTCTTTGCCGATCCGATGATTGCCAGGGTCTTTTACAACCTGCTGGACAACGCAGTCCGGTACGGCAAAACCATCACAAGCATCAGGTTCTCCATGACCAAAACCGCTGATGGCTGCACCATCGTCTGCGAAGACGACGGGGCGGGAATCCCCCTACACGAGAAGGAGAAGATCTTTACCAAGGGTTTCGGGAAGGGGACGGGACTCGGGCTCTTCCTCGCACGCGAGATCCTTGCCATTACCGGTATTGCCATCCGGGAAACCGGAGAGCCGGGAAAAGGGGCACGGTTCGAGATGGCAGTGCCAGAGGGGATGTTCCGGGCCGGAACCTCCTGAACCCCGGCGGCGTACCACGGGAGGCTGAGGTGCGGCATCCGGCGCTTCGCCAGGTGTTCTGCCGGAGGTGCAGCGTCACCGCTTGTCCGCCATGAAGAGGCTTAACGATATCCCGGTGATCAGGGCGACCAGGGCCTCCGAACGGAAATAATTCATCGACAACAGCGTTTCTGCCGGTATCCCGCCCCAGAAGTGGCCAAGCACGAGGGAGATGAAAAAACCGAAGGTGCAGACAAAGACGAGGTGCCGGAGTCCGCTCTGGTAATCGTCGTACCTGATTTTTATGAAAATGAGGGCGGCGATCAGAAAGACCAGGAAAAAGGTAAGCCCCGCCTCGGCGCTTGCCGCCGCAATCGTCCTCGACGAGAAAATGCCGAATTCCGCAATCACCAGGTACAGGACGACCATGCCGAGGGAATTTTCCTTGGTGAGGGTTTTTAACCGGTAAGCAGCGGATTCTTTCGATATTTTTGCCGTTGCCTCACCGGTTGCAGGGAGGGGTTCAACTGCCGGTCCTGCGGCTGCTTCTGCTGTTTCTGCAGGCGGCGCGGGAAGCGGGGGTATTGGTGCACACGGTTTGCGGTGGGCCAGGACTGCCGTTATTGCGCGGAACAGGGCGATAGAAATCGCTATCACGGCAATCAGCAGACCCAGTGCACCAAAAACAGCGACGTTGACGGTGAACCCCGCCGCCAGGATCTTCCGGACCAGATCCAGCAGAAAGATGTGCGCCGAGATGACGATGATAGCAAGGATAACAAGTTTTTTCACAATCTCGAGGATGAGGGGTGTGACTTTCGAGAGCAGGAAAGCCCCGCAGTAGAGCAGCAGCAGGGCTATCAGGATGGCGATGAGGTCGCCAGCCTGGATTTTTGCCGGGAGGTCGAGGAGGTACCCCGTGACCCAGTCGCGAACGAGCGCAAGAACCATGCTGCAACCGGCCTGATGAGAAAACCCTAGGGAACCGGAACGGATTAAGATATCCCCGGACGGAACTCAGGCCGGTGATGTCCTGCAGGGAAGGATTGAAGAAGACGGGCAACCGAACCGTCATAGGAAGGTTCTGCAGTGACCCCGGACGCAGGAGCCATCATGACGGCAGAAAAACTCGGTGACGTTGCCGCCACGTCGCTTGTCACCCTGTACTGCCATGCGCTTGAGACGCAGTCGGAAAATCCGGTGCTTTTGGACCCGGACGCCGTTCGCATTACCCGTGAGCTGAACCGCCGGCTCGCCGGGTCAGGCGACCGACTGCACCGGGATCTCGTCAGCGGCAGGCTCAATCCGGCGCTGGTGGTGCACATCTGCATCCGGGCAAAGCGTTACGACGACTACGTGCGGGAGTTTCTCGCGAAATCGCCCGCCGGAGTCGTCGTCAACATCGGCTGCGGGCTTGATTCGCGGTTTTTCAGGATCGACAACAGGCAGGTGACCTTTTATGACCTCGACCTGCCCGAGGTTATCGCGCTGAAAAAGGAATTCTTCGACGAGACCGAACGGTACCGCTTCATCGCCTCGTCGGTCCTCGACGATCGCTGGTTCGGCAGCGTCCGGGCGCATGAGGGTCCGTTTCTCTTCGTCGCGGAGGGCGTATTCATGTACCTGGAGGCCGATGCCGTAAAAGCGCTCTTTACAAAGCTTGCGGATGCGTTCCCCGGGTCCGAGCTCGTCTGCGAAATGTTCAACACATTCTGGCTGCGGGAGCCGCTGCTGACGATGATGCGGTTCAAGATGCAGCGGCAGCTCAACTTCGGAAAGGACGCCGTCTTCCGGTCCGGGATCCGCGACGGCAGGGAACCGGAAACATGGAGCGAAAAGATCCGGTTCCTCGACGAGTGGTCGTACTTCGATGCCGACGAGCCGAAACTCGGGTGGCTCAGGATCTTTCGGTACTGCGAATTCATGAAAAGGACACAGTGGACGGTCCGGTACCGGCTCGGCTGAGAACACGGAGCTGGCAAAAAAAGCCGATCAGCCCCGTTTTTCCAGCACCACCGTCCTCCCGAAGAGCACCCATGGCCCTTTTCCGGCAGTGAATCCCACAGCCATAGCCGTCTGCAGCATCCCCGCAAAT
>JAAEEQ010000070.1 GCA_013415665.1 Methanomicrobiales archaeon | reverse complement strand
CATTATGCTCCTCGATCTTTCGTCGGGCACTATCAGCCTGCTGACGCCGGGTACGGAGTATTCGGATCAGATGTCTCCCGCTGTATCTGGAACCCGCGTGGTCTGGGAGGACTGGAGTAGTGGCTGGGGAGACATCATGCTCTGTGATGTAGCATCGGGCACCGTCACCCTTCTCACGCCGGATACGGAGTATACGGACCAAGTGAAACCCTCAGTTTGCGGAAATCGCGTAGTATGGGAGGACTGGAGCAGCGGCTGGGGAGATATCATGATGCTCACGCTGGGTTCGAACGGTCCCTGTGCTGCTGCCGCCTTTGCGGCGGATCCCCAGATCGGCCCATGCCCTCTTCAGGTTGCATTTTCTGACCTCTCGACCGGCGCACCGACATGGCGCCGCTGGGATTTCGGCGATGAGAATGGCACGGATGAGCAGAATCCTGTTCATGTCTATACCGCTTCGGGCCGGTATACTGTCATGTTCGAGGTCGGAACGCCGGTATGCCGCGACCTTGCGGTCTCAGAAGATTACATAACAGTAGGAGCGGCACCTCGCGCGAACTTCTCAGCTAACCGGACCGAAGGATATGCTCCGCTCGCGATAGCCTTCACCGATACCTCAACCGGGTCTCCAGGAGGATGGCAATGGGACTTCGGCGACGGAAGCAGTGCCGACAGCCATGATCCTGTGCATGTCTTTACCGCCGGCGGATCCTATCCGGTGCAGCTGACGGTTGCCAATGAGTTTGGATCCGACACGGTGCTGCGTCCAGAATACATCACGATCATCGACGCTGTGCCGGGCATTCTGCGGTTTGCGACACCGGGCGTTGCGGTACTTGCCGACGGGCGGGTTGCGATCGACAGCATGTCGCTCACAGATCTCGTTTTTAATCTGGCTGAAAACCGGTCGTTGGTCTCATGGAAGCCGGATGCGGGGTCCGGACTTGCCCGGATCCGACTGATCGCCGACAGCGCCGGTTTTGTCGAGGAAAACGGAACGCTCTCGGGCTTTGTTGTGCAGACAGTTGCCGAAAGTCGTGTTCTCATGACTGGCGCGTCCCTGCCTACCGAACTGAATTTCGTCTGCCCAGGCTGGTATCCCGAGGGTGCTGTCAGGGTGGCATCATGGGACAACGCGACGCCCAATGATATCTTTGACCTTTACGAGGTGCTCTATGGCTGTGATTACACAGGTTTCTCTTCAATTGCTGCAACGATGGAGGTCGATCCCGGCGGCACGCCCGTTGCCGGCATGACGGTCCGGATGGGGGCGGATGCCGGCTGGGCGGCACGGGAGGAGGAGACTGCCCGCATCGCGTTCGTCCGGCTGACCGGATACGGCGGTGAGGTGCTGCCCGCTCGCCGCATTGCTGCGAACGGAACTGTCTGGTTCGAGGCCGATGCTCCGGGGGAGGCCTCGCGGTTCGTCCTCGCCTCGCTCACCGGCTCGGGAAACCCCTTCCAGTTCGTGTACCGGGTTATCGAGCAGTACGTCACGGACAATCCTGAAAAGGCGGGGGCCTCACTGGCAGGCGCAACAGGCCGGGATGTGCCGATAGAAGAGATTGCATCCGAATATGCCGAGTCCATGGCCATTGGATCGGGGCTGCTTTCGCTTGACGAGAGCGGCTGTACCGCCTGCCCCCTGTCCGTCTGGGCCGAGGGCGGCACCTGCACCCTCTTCGTGCCTGCGGGCACCCGGGCGACCGGCTGCGACTGCGAACCCCTGCAGGAGATCACCGTCATGTCCATCGACACCGGCGATCTGCCTGCAGTGCAGGAGGATGCGGCCCTGCCGCTCGGCGGCGTCGACCTGCAGCCCGACGGGGCGACATTCGAACCGGCGGTGAGGCTGACCTTCGCGCTCCCGTCGTGTTACGCGACGGATTTCGGCATGCCCGCCATCCGCAGGTGGAATGCAACGGCGATGGACTGGGAGCCCGTTGCCACCGTCGTCGATGCCGCAAACGGCACCGCGACCGGCACGGTGGACCATTTCTGCATCGTCGGCCTCTTTGCCGAACCGTACCCCACCGCCACGCCCTCCCCGGTGCCCCCCGCACCAACGGCAGCGCCGGCGGCGCCGGCGGTCATCGTGCCGACCATGCGCCCGACCCACCTGACGATCACCGCAGGGCTCGTTGCGTGGGCGACCGATATGGCGGTCAGGCACCCCCACGTGATTGCGGCGGCCGTCGTGCTGGCCGCCCTGCTTGGCGCCCGGCGGATCCGGAGGTGACCCGTGACGAGCGTTCCCGCCCGGAGCGCAGTAGGGGCGGCTGCCGGGAGCATCCCCCGGCTGATCCGCCTGACCCGGTCCCGCGATCCGGATGTGCAGTGGCAGGCAGCGGAGGCGCTCGGCAGGGTGGGGAGAAGGGCGGTTCCCGCGCTCGTACAAGCGCTTGTTCATCCCTCTCCCGCCACCCGTATCGGCGTTGTCGAGGCCCTCGGCGTCATCCGGGATCCCGGCACCGTCGACCCCGTCATCCGGCTGCTCGGTGCCGACCCCTGTGCCGAGGTGCGGTGGACGGCAGCGGTCGTGCTCGGGCTGCTGGGCGATGACCGGGCGGGGCCCTCCCTTGTTGCCGCGCTGCGCGACGGCAGCAGGTATGTCCGCCTCGGTGCGGCGGACGCGCTCCGGCGTCTCGGGAGGATCCCCGCAGACGGCGAAGAAGCCGCATGGTTCGCCGCGGCAACGCAGGACTGGGACACCCTCGCCCGCTGCGGGTCCCGCGCCGTCGCACCCCTGCTGCTGGCGCTTTCCGATGCCGATCCCGCCCTCCGGCGTGCGGCGGTGGCGATCTGCTCCCGGATCGACGATCCCGGGATCCAGACCGCGTGCGGCATTGCTGCCATGGACGAACGTGCGGAGGTGCGGTGGACGGCGGTCACGGTTGCGTCCGCCTGCTCCATCCCGCCGGTTCGCCTGCCGCGGTGGCTGGTGAACCGGAAACGGCGGGGGCGCACCCCCTGGGTGGTCGCTCTGTTAAACCTCCTGTTTCCGGGGATCGGGTACAACTACCTCGGCAAATGGTGGGGATTCCTGCTCTTCCAGCTCAACGTCACCCTGGTCCTCACCTTCTCCCTCTGGATGGGGCCGCTGCTGCCGCAGGCCGCCTCCACGGGTGCTGCAACGGTCTTTGCGGTCCATTCCTACCTGCTTGCCGGGCGGATGCTCGAGGAGGACTGAACCGTACCATGCCGCCTCTCCCGTTCGGCAACCGGCCGGCCGCGATAGAACGGCTCCGGGAAGAGGCCGATATCCCGGCGCTTATCCGTGCCCTCGGGCATGGAGATCCCGGTGTGCAGGCGCAGGCGGCGGAGGCGCTGGGCAGCCTCGGGGCAGCGGCCGCCCCCCCGCTCGCCGCTGCACTCGCTTCGAGGAACCGCGATGTCAGGATTGGCGCTATCGAAGCGCTCGGCGCTATCGGCACCCCTGACGGGGTGGACGCCCTCATCACCGCCTGCGATGACCGGACCGGCGAGATACGCTGGGCTGCGACGATCGCCCTCGGTTCTGCCGGCGATGTGCGGGCGGTGCCCGTGCTTGTCCGGCTGCTTGCCGACCGGAACCGGTATGTGCGGCACGGCGCCGCCGGGGCGCTTGACCAGCTCGGGTGGGAGGCGGCATCCCCGGATGAATGGGGCCGGTACCTGACCGCCACGATGAACTGGCCGGCACTGGAGCGGATGGGGCGGGACGCCATTCCCGCACTGGAGCACGCCCTCATCGATCCCGATCCCGATGTCCGCCGCGATATCGTCGATGCGATCGCCCGCATCGGGGATCCCCGGGGCATCCCTGCGGTCACCCGGGCGCTCCGGGATCCCGCCGAACCGGTCCGCTGGGCGGCGGTGAAGGCCGCCCCCGCGTGCGGCATCGCGCCGCTGCATGTGCCCCGGTGGTATGCGCAGCGCCCGAAGGAACGCAAGAACCCCATCATTGCCGGCGTGCTGAACTTTCTCCTGCCCGGCATGGGGTATTTTTATCTCGGGCTGTGGTGGGGAATCCTGATCTTTCAGCTCGATGTCTCCGCAACCCTCTGGCTGTTTGCGTACGAGGGCACCGATGTCGCCTACGGCCTCCTTTTCCCCGTTTACGTCCTGCTGGCGGTGCATGCGTGGCAGTATGCGCGGGGCATGCCGGACGCGTAACGCGGCAACGCAAAGCCTCATGTACCCTCACTCACGATACGTATGCAATGGCACTGACGAAGCGGATCATCCCCTGTCTCGACTTAAAAGACGGGCGCGTGGTCAAGGGAACCCATTTTGTGGATCTGCGGGACGCCGGCGATCCCGTCGAGCTCGCACAGCGCTACAACGAGCAGGGCGCCGATGAGGTCGTCTTTCTCGACATTACCGCGTCGAAGGAGCAGCGGGGGGCCATCATCGATGTCATCCAGCGGGCCGCCGACCAGCTCTTCCTGCCCCTGACGGTCGGCGGCGGCATCCGGTCCCTCGACGATATGCAGCAGCTGCTGCGTGCGGGTGCCGACAAGGTGAGCATCAATACCAGCGCGGTGAAGGATCCCGGTCTGATAACGAAAGGAGCCGCGATGTTCGGGACGCAGTGCATCGTGACCGCCGTCGACGTCCGCAGGAACAACGAACTCCGGCCCGGTGTGACGGAGATTGCCCTTCCCGGCGGGGAGACCTGCTGGTACGAGGTCGTCATCTACGGCGGCAGCACCCCCACCGGCATCGATGCGATCGGCTGGTGCCGGGAGGCTGAACGGCGGGGTGCCGGCGAACTGCTGGTCACCAGCATGGAGACGGACGGCACGAAAAACGGTTTTGACATCCCCGTCACCCGGACCATTGCCGAAGCGGTCGGCATACCGGTCATCGCCTCCGGGGGCGTGGGCACCCTCGAACACTTTTACGAGGGATTCGTCGAGGGGAAGGCCGACGCCTGCCTTGCGGCGAGCGTCTTTCACTTCGGTGAAATGACGGTAAAAGAGGTAAAGGAGTATCTCAGCGGCCGGGGCGTCCCGGTACGGCTGTAAGATCCAGTTCAAGCCCCGCAACCGGCTGGTCAAGATCGAACGCAAGGAGGGCCTTCGGGTGGATCTCCCCGAAAGTCCCCACAGGCACCCCGCCGGTTGTCAGCACGCCCCGCCGCCCCGGGAGCATCGCGGGATCATCGGATTCGGCAACCCCGGCGTCGAGGCCGAGTTCGCGGCAGAGCACGTCGGCAGCCGCATAGATCTCGGAAAAGTCGGCCTCCGGGTGCATGGTCACCATCGCAACGCTCCGCCCCGTTTGCGCATGCCGGACGACATCCCCCACGGCGAAGAGGCGCTGGGGCAGCTCCCGGTGGAGGTTTGCCTGCAGCGTTTCGAGCAGCAGCGGGAGAATCGCGCTTCGTACCACCGTCTGCTCCTCCGAGATGGGATGCTTTAAGCGGAGGGTCGCGGCATCGGGCAGGCGCTGCATCGCGGTAAAGAGCACCCGCTCGTTCGTGAGCGTAAACGGCATCATCTCGAGGTAGCCGAGCCCCGTGCAGATCTCGCGCACGGCACGGCTCCGGGCCTGCACCGGGTGCTCGCGGCCGATGGTGAAGGTCTTCGGGAGCACGGGGGGAATGGTCTCGTAGCCGTAGGCGATGGCAACATCCTCGAAAAGGTCCCAGTCGTGCATGATGTCCGCCCGGTAGCACGGCACCTCCACCCTGACCGTCCCCGCGGGCGTCGGTGCGGCACCGAACCGCATCCGTTCGAGCAGCGCTGCAATCTGGCTGGCATCGAGCTCCAGCCCCAGCAGAGCGCGGCATTCCTCCGGCCGGATCTCGCGGATGACGGGTGCGAGCGACGGCATTGCGGTGCCGTCGACGGTCACGCTCTCGACAATCGCTCCCGTCTCGGCAAAAGCGGTGCAGAGGATATAGACCGCCGTCATCACCGCACGCTGATCCGTGCCGGTGGTATCGAGGAGGATGTTCTTCGTCCCGGTCGTCACCCGGGTGAGTTCGCCGTTGATGATGGGGGGAAACGACAGCACCCGGTCCTGTGCGTCGACGATGAGGGGGTATTTGTCGAAGGGTTCGACAAGGTGGGCGTAGTCGCGCCCTTTGGGGTGGTCGGCGAGCATCTGCCGCATCGTCATCTCCGTATCGAAGTCGAGCGGGACGAACGCGGTGGACGGATCGGCCGCGATGTAGGAGAACGGCGGCGTCACGGCGTCGAGGTCGTGCACCCCGATGGCGACTTTCCGCCGGCCCCGGCCGACCGCCCAGTGCAGCGCCTCCTGCAGTCCCATGAGGCTGGCTATCCCGTCCTCGTCGAGGGAGACGTTCCTGATCACCGCCGATCCAAGACAGGGGCGGATCGCCGCAAGTGCGGGGTCAACGGAAAACGCGATGCCCGACGGCCGGACCTCGTAGGCGGGGCAGCCGGTCTCGATGCCGAGGAACCCGCGCAGCGCCCGGGCGACCCCTTCGGTCGAGAAGAGGTCGGGGCGGTTTGCGAAGAACTCGATATCGGCGTGGTCCTCCTCGAGGCGCTCGATATCTGCCCCGAAGAGGGGGATGCGGGAGAGGATGGTCTCCCGGTCAGTGCCGGTGAGCGATTCGAGGTAGGCATAGGGCAGGGATATTATCGGCATGCTGTCACACTCCTCCTTTCGGGCCGGCCACCGGTTCGTTCCTGACCCAGTCGACGTCGCTGCGGTAGAGCTGGCGGAGGTCTTTTAAGTCCAGCCGGAGCATCGCGAGCCGGGACACCCCGAGCCCCCATGCCAGCACCGGTTCGGTGATGCCCAAAGGCGCGGTCACCTCTTCGCGGAATACGCCCGCACCGCCGAGCTCGACCCAGCCGAGGCCGTCGACCCAGACCTCGGGCTCGACGGAGGGCTCGGTGTACGGGAAGTAGCCCGGGCGGAACCTGACATTTTCAAAGCCCATTTTGGCATAGAACTCCCGGAGGAACCCGAGTAAGTGCCGGAACGTCACCCCGTGGTCCAGCACGACACCCTCGAGCTGTTCGAATTCGGGCAGGTGGGTGGGATCGATCGCTTCCCGCCGATAAACCCTGCCGATGCAGAAGGCCTTGACGGGCGGCTCGGGATGTTCGGCAAGGTGGCGGATCGTCAGGCCCGTCGTATGGGTGCGCAGCACGCATTCTTCAGCCCGGTGCGGGTCCCAGGCGCCGCCCCAGCCGGTCGAGGAGGTCTTTCCGCCGTGCTCGTGGCTGTCGCGGACACGCTCCCACCCCTCCGGGAGCTGCGCCTGCTCGTTTAAGAAGAACGTGTCCTGCATCTCGCGTGCCGGGTGGTCCTGCGGCTGGAAGAGGGCGTCGAAGTTCCAGTACGAGCTCTGCACGATGTCGCCGTGGATCTCGAAAAATCCCATCTCCAGCAGGATGGCACGCATCTCGTCGAGGAGGCGCTGGTACGGGTGCAGCTTGCCCGGGTAGATCCGGCGCGGCTTCGTTGCAAGGCTGTAGCGGCGGAGTTTTGCCGTCTCCCACGATCCCGAGACGATCATCTCGCGGGTGAGACGCCCGACCTCCTCGGCAAGATCCAGCCCGGCATCGACCAGTGCCTGGCCCGCGGGGGTTATGCCGATGGCGATCGCGACCTCTTCCTCCGTCTCGGCGAGCCCGCGGCGTACCAGATCGGCAACCCCCGGGGCTCCCGCCACGGGATGCGCCAGCGCCTCCTCGTCGGGGCCGGGAGCGGCCGTGCCCGTCTTCTCGACGGTTCCGCCGCGAACGGCAATCCAGCCTTTTTTCCGCATCCAGCCGATCGCAATGCGCGCAAGCGGGTGGGCCTGCAGGTCCTTCATCGGGATGGCGGCACCGAAGGAGTCGTACACCTGCCGTTCGGGCAGCCCTTCGGCAGCATACTGGGTCCCTTCTGCCGTCAGACGCACGTGCTCCGTGGCCGTCCTGTCAATCGTGCACAGCCCGCGCCCGCTGCAGAGGTAGGCATGCTGC
>JAAEEQ010000069.1 GCA_013415665.1 Methanomicrobiales archaeon | reverse complement strand
GATCCTGACGGGGCTGGAAAAGAACCCCTGGACGGCAGGTGGGTTCGAGGGATTGAATGTCTTTTCCGCGAGGGGTTGGGGTACGCGGGGAAGATACTTCCCTGCAGGATACGGCGGCAATCCGGTACCACGATATACCCTCCGGATTGGATGGCTCCTCCTCAAAACCATGCGGCAGAGGTGTCTTTAAAAAAACGAAGTTCTCCTGTCTGGTAAAGATCATTTCAGTTAATTTTTATAGGATAAGAAAGAGAGTAACCCATGACTCTTCTTATGCAGGTGAAAGCAGCAGCACTGCTCTTCTCCCCCGTCTCCACAGGAAATCAAGGGGTGGGGGTCCTCGCCGCCAACCCGATCCCCGTCGTGCAAATACCGGCACCGTGATTCCCGTTGTGCAGTCATGAATAGGGAATCAGAAACAAATTCTGTCTCGAGTGGAAATAAAGGGGTCAAAAAGAAGGAAAAGATCATTTAATACGTACCACCCCAATACGTTTCACCTCTCAGCAGATTTCTGGCAGGAGTTTTTTATGACGGATCAGGAAAATCAATCAATGGGCCTCTTTCGTAAATATCTCAATAATAACAATATTTTCAAAAACCGGGAGGTCCTCCGGCACTCCTACCGGCCCCACATCCTTCCCCACCGGCGTCCGCAGATCGACAGCATCGCCGCCATCATTGCTCCTGCGCTGCGCAACGAGACACCCTCGAATATTCTTATCTACGGCAAAACCGGCACCGGCAAAACTGCTTCGGTCCGGTATGTGGGATCGGAACTGGAAGACGCGAGCGCCGAAACCACAACACCCGTCCGGGTCATCCACTTAAACTGCGAGGTGATCGATACCCAGTACCGCGTCCTGGCACAGATCGCCAACTGCCTTGACGAGACGGACACGCATGCCAGCGACCGCCCCCGCAACATCATTCCGATGACCGGATGGCCGACGGACCAGGTCTACATGGAGCTGAAAAACCAGCTCGACACCCTCGGTGGTGTGCACATTATCGTCCTTGACGAGATTGACAAACTGGTCAAAAAAAGCGGCGACGAAACGCTCTACAACCTCACCCGGATCAACTCCGACCTGAAGCGTTCGAAGCTCTCCATGATCGGCATCTCCAACGACCTGCTGTTTACCAATTTCCTTGACCCGCGTGTCCTTTCATCACTTTCGGAGGAGGAGATCGTGTTCCCCCCCTACAATGCCATGCAGCTCTGCGACATCCTGCAGCAGCGTGCGGACATGGCCTTTGTCGAAGGAGCGCTTGTTGAAGGCGTCATTCCGCTCTGCGCCGCCCTCGCTGCCCAGGAGCACGGCGACGCCCGGCGTGCGCTGGACCTGCTCCGGGTGTCGGGCGAACTCGCCGAACGCGAGAATGGGCACGAGGTGACGGAAAAGCACGTAAAACTCGCTCAGCAGAAGATCGAAACCGACAGCCTCATCGAATGTGTGTCAACGCTGCCGACCCAGAGCAAGGCGGTGCTCTATTCCATGCTGGTCCTGTTCCGGAACCACAACGAGATCTTTACGACCGGGGAGGTCGCGCAGGTGTACCGCGACGTGGCACGGATCCTCGATCTTGACGTCCTCACCCACCGGCGCATCACGGATCTGATCTCCGAACTCAACATGCTCGGGGTGATCAGCGCCCGTGTCGTCTCCCGCGGCCGGTACGGGAGGACCAAGGAGATGTGGTTCGGTGCCGGCACCAACAAGATCTGGGACACGCTCTTGAAAGACGAACGCCTCAACGACCAAAGGTTGAAATCCATCGACACACATCGTATAAAGACATTGTTCAGGTGACGCACATGGACGAAAAAGATCGGCTTCTCCTTACCCTGCTCGACCAGAACAGCCGCCTGCCCGCTTCCGAGCTGGCGGAACTGACGGACCTCGACGAACCGGATGTAAAGGACAGGATCCGGCGAATGGAAGAAGCCGGCATCATTCAGCAGTATACGGCCGTCATCAACTGGGAAAAAGCGGGAGACGGCGAGGTTTCCGCAATCATCGAACTCAAGGTCAGTCCCGAACGGGATTTCGGGTACGACAAGGTTGCCGAGCGTATCGGGCGGTTCAAGCAGGTCAGGTCGCTTCGCCTTGTTTCGGGAGTCTACGATCTCGAGCTTCTGGTTACGGGCAAAAACATACATGAAGTGGCACGCTTTGTTGCCGAGCAGATTGCCCCGATGGATCATATCCGGGAGACCGCGACGGTCCTCATCATGAAGACGTACAAGGAAAACGGCCACATTTTCTATGAAAGAGAGGAAGTCGAACGGCTCCCCCTCTCGATATGACGGTGGCGCATGAAACCCTTCATCTCCCGTGTGGCGCATGACATTCCTCCTTCCGGCATCAGGAAGTTTTTCGACCTTGTGCAGGACATGGAGGACGTCATTTCGCTCGGTGTCGGGGAGCCGGATTTCGCAACGCCGTGGAATATCTGCGAGGCGGCTATCTACTCCATTGAAAAAGGGGTAACGTCCTATACCTCCAACAAGGGGATGCCGGCGCTTCTGCAGGAGATCGCACGCTATCTCGAGGAGCGGTTCGCGCTCCGCTACAATCCCGAGCGCGAGATCGTGGCCACGAGCGGCGTATCCGAGGCCCTTGACATCGCCATCCGGACGGTGGTCGATCCGGGCGATGAAGTGATCATTACCGAACCCGCATTCGTGGCATATGCCCCCTGTGTCCGGCTTGCCGGCGGAACGCCGGTTCCCGTGGAATGCCGGGTCGACAACGACTTCCGGCTTACCGCCGACTCGCTCGCAGAGTGCGTTACGGACCGGACAAAAGCGGTCGTCGTCAATTTCCCCAACAACCCGACGGGGGGCGTCATGGGCAGGGCAGATTATGCGGCGCTTGCCGACGTCATCACGGATCACGATCTGGTGCTGATCAGCGACGAGGTCTATGCCGAACTGACCTACGAAGGGAGCCACACGGCTGCGGCGACCGTCGGTGATCTCTGGGAGCGCACCATCACGTTAAACGGGTTTTCCAAAGCCTATGCCATGACGGGATGGCGCCTCGGGTACCTCTGCGCTCCCGACGAGATCTGCCAGGCGGCGCTGAAGATCCACCAGTACGTCATGATGTGCGCTCCGGTCATGGGACAGGTTGCCGCACGCGAAGCGCTCCGGCACGGTGATCGCGAGCGTGACGAGATGGTAACGGAATACAAGATGCGGCGCAACCTCTTCATCCGCGGGCTCAACCGGATCGGGCTTCCCTGCCATATGCCGAAAGGCGCATTTTACGCGTTCCCTTCTGTTGCACCGACCGGGCTTTCCGACCAGGAATTCGCGGAGCGGCTGCTCACCGAACAGCAGGTGGCGGTCGTGCCCGGCAGCGTCTTCGGGGCCTCCGGAACCGGGCATATCAGGTGCAGCTACGCAACATCCCGGGAAAACCTGCAGACGGCCCTTTCCCGGATGGAAGCGTTCCTTGCTGATCTTTCACCGTGAAAATTTCCATTTTTCGAATTTTTACACATCCATTTTTCATCGTTCGCACAAACATCTGGCGTTAACCCCTTTATTTCCACTGGAGCTGGGGCAAAAAGGCACTCGTTCCCCATCCGGGTGAATATTGCAGTGGTTACCGCGATATACAGGAGGAGATGCGGTGGCGGATGCGCCGTCACCGTGCAGGATCTTTTCTTTTTCGGACCGGTGGCCTGCCCTGTCCGCCACCTCAGGCTCTCCCGAATGGTGTATGCACCCTGTTTTGGGATTGTTATCGAATCCCATGCCCGGCGCCATTCATCCCGCATCCCCTGCCTGCGGCGAACCAGACCCCCTTATTTCCACTGGAAATATGCATGGAATCCAGAACGGCCCCTCAACGGGCTGGTTTATGGAATAGCCCCGGTTCAACCGCCCAGAGCGGCGCAGGAACCCGGGCGCTGACCGGGCAGGAGAAGTGCATGTCAACTTTTATCACCTTCCATCACCCCATCCTACTAAAGAGAACAATGAGTTGTACAGTCATCGTCGGTGGATTTTTTGGGGATGAGGGAAAAGGGAAGATTGTCGCCCATATCGCGCACAAGGATCATCCGTCTATTATCTCACGGGGCGGTGTTGGCCCGAATGCCGGGCACACCGTGAAAGTCGGGGATAAAGAATACGGTGTGCGGATGATCCCGTCAGGGTTTGTCTATCCGGATGCCCGGCTCTGCATCGGCAGCGGCGTCCTCGTTGATCCCCGTGTTTTTTTTCATGAAGTCGATCTCCTCGGGGTCAAAGACAGGATATTCGTGGACGGGCGCTGCAGCATCATCGAGGAGGACCACATCGCCCGCGACAAGGGGAATGCGCATCTTGCAAAGACCATCGGATCGACGGGGAGCGGGTGCGGGCCTGCGAATGTCGACCGGGTGATGCGCACGGCGAGGCAGGCGAAGGACGTTCCCGAACTGCAATCGTACCTGACCGACGTCTCCCTTGACATCAATACGGCCCTTGATCAGGGCGATTTCGTTTTGCTTGAAGGCACACAGGGATTCGGCATATCGCTCTACTTCGGAACATACCCCTACGTCACCAGCAAGGACACGTCGGCATCGCAGATAGCTGCCGACAACGGCGTTGGCCCGACGAAGATTGACGATGTGATCGTCGTCTTCAAGGCATACCCCACCCGTGTCGGCGAAGGGCCGTTCGGCACCGAGATGAGCCGGGAGGAGTCGCACCGCCTCGGGATCGAGGAATACGGCACGGTAACCCACCGTGAGCGCCGGATCGGCGTCTGGGACGGGGCCATGGCGAAATACTCGGCAATGGTCAACGGTGCAACACAGGTGGCAATCACCGGCATCGACCACGTCGACACCTCCTGTTTCGGCGCGACGTCCTACGATCAGCTCTCCGCCAAAGCGAAGGACTTCGTGCGGAATGCTGAAAAAGAGATTGGCGTTCCGGTGACGCTGATATCCACGGGCCCCGATATCAGCCAGATCATCGACCTGAGGGATGACAGGTGAAGCGCTCGACCCTCGCCATCCTCTGCTGTCCCGTCTGCAAAGGCGATCTCGAACTGCGCATCGAACGTTCGGAAACTCAGGAGAGTGCCGAAGAGGAAATCATCGAAGGCGGCCTGTATTGCCGGAAATGCGAAATCGAATATCCCATCAGTGACGGCATCCCCGATCTCCTCCCAAAGGGCGGGGAGTCCTGCTGAAAACAATCCTATGGAAACCTGTGAAATTCATGTAAACCGGCGTGGGATCAACTCTATCGAAGTTCCCCCGCAGGTCGAGGTCGAGGCGGGTTTTCCGCTCCTCGTCCGCATCATCAATGACGGCACACCGGTGCACCTGACCCTGTCGACCTCAAATGCCGGCATGTTCACCGATTTTTACCATGAAAACCTCTACGTGCGTGATGTTCTGGAATTCCGGATCCCGACGAAGGAGGACGCATATGCAGGTTTCTTTGATGTCGAAGCCATCACCGGCTACGGGACCAGAAAGGCGAGCTTTCGGGTTTTTGTCAAGAAATACATCCAGAAGGAACCGCCGCCCGAAGAAGAGGTGCACGAGGTCGTTCCCCGTGTGCACCGGCCGGCCATTCCCTGGCTCCTGCTGCTGCTGGTGATCATGGGCATCACCGCCTACGGCGGCTGGGTACTGACGGGGCAGCCCCTGCTTGCCCATATGGCGATACTTGTCCTGCTCGCCGGAGTCTGGCTGGGATGGCATACGGAGCGCTAGTCCTCTGGGCTGCGCTGCTCATCGACCGGCTCACCGGTGACCCGCGCAACAGCCTTCACCCGACGGCATACCTCGGCAGGTTCATCGGCTGGTGGGGACGCCCGGATCGCTACCCCGCATCGCTCCAGCGTGCGGCGGGCACGCTGGGGGCCATTGTCACCGCGGGGTGCTATGCTCTTCCCTTCCTGCTCGTCGATCGGTACGCACCGCTCGCCGCCTACCTGGTCGCCGCCCCGTTTCTCCTCAAGATCTG
Organism: Methanomicrobiales archaeon; assembly: GCA_013415665.1. Taxonomy (GTDB): domain Archaea; phylum Halobacteriota; class Methanomicrobia; order Methanomicrobiales; family Methanomicrobiaceae; genus LKUD01. The sequence goes on along the minus strand of JAAEEQ010000069.1, from coordinate 1,996 downwards.
CTTTGCCTGGCGCTGTCTCGAGGACCATGTGGCCGCCGTGACCGATGCCCTCGCGAAGGATGGGCAGGAGGGGCAGAAAGCGGTTCAGTTGCTTGTATCACGCAACACCGCCGGGTTCGGGGATGAGGCGGTCCTCTCGGCAGCATACGAATCCATGGCGGAGAACCTCGTTGACAGCATCGTCGCCCCCCTCTTCTTCTTCATGATCGGCGGCCTTGCGGGAGCCGCGTTTTACCGGGCGGTCAATACCATGGATGCCATGCTCGGGTACACGGACCACCGCAAAAAGATCGGGTGGTTTCCCGCCCGCCTCGACGACGTGCTCAATTTCATCCCGGCACGGGTGACGGGGGCACTCCTCCTGCTCTGGTTCTGGCCGAAAGGGCGGTTTTCCGAGGCGCTGCAGGTGCTCAGGAGGGATGCCCGCCGCCGCCCGGGATACAACGGCGGGATTCCGATGGCGGTGATCGCGGGCGGGGTGGGAATACGGTTTGAAAAGCCGGGCAGGTATGTGATCGGCGATCCGGCCAGGAGCCTTGCCGACGGCGGTGCCGATGTCGTCGGAAGCGTGCGGGGGGCGACCCTCCTTGCCGCGGTGCTCTTTTCACTAACCCTTGCCTTTATTGCTCCTCCTGCTCTATAGATACTGACAATGAAGCTGGAAGATCTTCGGTTCGGGACGGAACTGATAAAACGGGGATTCGCCTCCATGCAGAAAGGAGGTGTTATCATGGACGTGGTCAACGCCGACCAGGCCCGCATTGCGGAGGAAGCGGGGGCAGTAGCCGTCATGGCGCTCGAACGGGTGCCGGCTGACATCAGGAAAGCCGGCGGCGTCGCCCGGATGGCCGATCCGGAAATCGTCCGCGGAATTATCGATGCGGTATCGATACCGGTGATGGGAAAAGTGCGCATCGGGCATTTTGTCGAGGCCCGGATCCTCGAAAGCATCGGCGTCGACATGATCGACGAGAGTGAGGTTCTGACCCCTGCCGATGAGGAATACCATATCGGAAAGACCGGGTTCACGGTGCCGTTCGTCTGCGGTGCCAGGAACCTCGGTGAGGCTCTCCGGAGGATCGCCGAGGGTGCCGCGATGATCCGGACGAAGGGCGAGGCCGGCACCGGCAATGTGGTCGAGGCCGTCCGGCACATGCGGGCGATCATGGGCGAGATCCGCGAGCTGCAGGGCATGGACGATCTCGAGCTTGCCGCACGCGCCCGGGAGATCGAGGCGCCGTTCGAGCTTGTCAGGGAGTGCGCCGGACGCGGCCGCCTCCCGGTGGTGAACTTCTCCGCCGGCGGCATTGCCACCCCTGCCGATGCGGCACTGATGATGCAGCTCGGTGCGGACGGCGTCTTTGTGGGGTCCGGCATCTTCCTCTCCGAAAATCCGGAACGGATGGCACGGGCCATCGTCGCCGCGGTCAATAATTTCGAGGATGCCGCGGTGCTCGCCGAGGTCAGCAAAGGGCTCGGCAACCCGATGAAGGGCATCGACGTGCATACGCTGCGCGAGGACGAGGTGCTGCAGTTCCGTGGCCGTTAAGGTCGGCGTCCTTGCATTGCAGGGTGATGTGAGCGAACACATCGCCGCCTTCCAGCAGGCGCTCCGCTCCGCGGGCGAAGCGGACACGGGCGTTGTTCAGGTGCGAAAGGCGGAAGAGATTCCCCTGCTCGACGCCCTTGCCATCCCGGGCGGCGAATCGACAACGATATCCCGGCTTATCGATAAAAACGCGATGCGCAGCCCGATAGAGCGGTTTGAGGGAGGCATCTTTGCGACCTGCGCCGGCATGGTGCTGCTTGCCGGCACGGTCGATGATCCCCGGGTCAGCCCCCTCGCCCTCATGGACATGAGCGTTGCACGAAACGCCTTCGGCCGGCAGCGCGAATCGTTCGAGGCCTCCGTCCGGATACGCGGCCTGGCGGAACCGTTCCATGCCGTCTTCATCCGGGCACCGGTGGTGACCGCCACCGGCCCGCGTGCCGAGCC